>QKGY01000213.1 GCA_003250235.1 Desulfuromonadaceae bacterium | reverse complement strand
GGCGCACAGCCGGAAATACAGATCCTTGCGGAAGGCCCCTTCGGCCTGTCGGCTGGCGAGATCCTGATTGGTGGCACACACGATACGGGTCTGAACCCGTTTGGGCCTGTCGGAGCCCACGGGGAAATACTCTCCTTCCTGAAGCATGCGCAACAGTTTGATCTGAGATGCCGGACTGAGATCGCCGATCTCATCCAGAAAGAGCATCCCTCCGGCAGCCTGTTCGATCATGCCGGCGCGACTCTGATCCGCTCCGGTGAAGGCCCCGCGGACGTGTCCGAAAAGGGTGTCGGAAAAAACCTGATCGTCGAGCCCTGCCACATTGACGGCCACCCAGGGACCCTTGGGACACGCCAGCCGGTGGGCCGCCTGGGCAAAAAGCTCTTTGCCCACCCCGCTCTCCCCACGGATCAGAATGGGTTCACGGCTCGCCGAGACGGCCTCGAGATACTGGAACAGAGACTGCATCTTGCTACTGCGACTGACGATTCCGTCGAAAATTTCCGGATGCTCAAGAGTGCCCTCAACCATCCTTTCGCGCAGCCGTTCGATTTCCTGCTGCATCTCCTGCTGGGTTAACGCCCTGTGAACCCCGGCAATGAGCCTCTCGGTTTCGGTTGTTTTAACGAAGTAATCGAACGCCCCCATCTTGATGCAACGCACGGCCGTTTCCAGTTGGTTCAGACCGCTGAGTACCAGAACGGGAACTTGGGGGAACTCGGCCGTGATCTGGGGCAGAAGGTCCTCTCCGCCGAGATGGGGCATGGTCAGATCGAGCACGACGGCACTGACCGCTTGACGGGCCAGGATGCCCATCACCTCACGGCTGTCCTGGCAAAGGATGACGTTGTTGATTTTGCCGGCATATTCCAGAGTAAAGGCAAAATTTTCCAGCCAGGAACGCTCGTCGTCAACAAGAAGCAAAGGATTTTCCGGATACAAAACGTCTTCCATCATACCGTCTCCTGAATAACGGGAAAAGCGACTGTGACCGTTGTGCCCAGGCCAAGCGTCGAATCAAAATCTATGGTCCCCCGATGATCTTTAATAATGCTTGCCACGATAGAAAGGCCCAGTCCGGTCCCTCCCTGTTGCCGCTTGGTTGTAAAGAACGGTTCCAGGATATGCGCCAAGGTCTCCTGCGGAATGCCGTCCCCTTCATCACGAACCCGAACGAGGCTCATCCGACGCTCGGCATCGTACAGGGTTTCCACTCGCACAGCACACCTTCTGTCGGGCAGCGCCTGGCAGGCATTCATGATCAGATTGATCACCACCTGCTCGATGCGTTGGGGCATCCCCATGAATTCGGGGACATCTTCTCCGTAGTCCACGGAAAAACTGTCCGTGGAACAACGAATGGTATTGGCAACCAGACGGAGGGCAAATTCCACCACCCCGTTTATATTGACGGGTTCTTGAACTCTCCGATCTCCCTGGCGGACAAAATCCTTGAGATCCTCGACAATACCCTTGATGCGTCGGCTGCTTTCAAGGGTTTGCTCGTACATGCGGGGGATCTGTCCGCGCAGACGGGAGTACGGCAGACGACCAAGGGGGAAGTCTCCGTTTCGGGCCTGAAATTCGTCCAGAATGGCCTCGACATCCGCCCAGGTCTCTTTCAGAATTGGGATATTGTGGAGGATCAGGGCGTTGGGGTTATTGATCTCATGCGCCACGCCTGCGGCGAGCTGCCCCAGTGAAGCCAACCGTCCAGAGCGTTCCGTCTCTTCGCGCATCCGGATTTTTTCTGTGATATCGCTGGCCAGATGAATGACGCTGACAATCTGTCCCTTCTCGTCCCGCATCGGAAAGGCCTTTATCCCCCAGGAACATCCGTTGGGGGTTCGAACCAGCTGGTCTTCCGTCCGTCCCGAGCCAAAACAGCGGGCAACGAGGCAATCCATACAGGGCTCGCTGCGGTTATGCCAGACGGCATAACAGAATTGCCCGGAAGGATCGCCGGATTTCTCGTAAAAGGTATTTTTGGACGCCTCATTGGTCCAGATGATTTTAAAGTCGGAGGAAATCAGCGTGAGGGTATCCGGGATGGCGTTCAACAAACCGTAAAACTCCAGATAAAGCTTTCGGTACCGCGATTCGTTGTCGCGAAGAGCCTGCTCCGTC
The DNA here is from genome assembly GCA_003250235.1 of Desulfuromonadaceae bacterium. GTDB lineage: Bacteria > Desulfobacterota > Desulfuromonadia > Desulfuromonadales > SZUA-540 > SZUA-540. The sequence continues at coordinate 2,373 of QKGY01000213.1, read as the reverse complement.
GCCTTGCGCTCGGTAATATCGCGCCCTTCGGCAATCAGGTAAACAACCTCCCCGTCTTCGTTGGCAACGGGCTTGAACGAGGCGTCGACATAACGTAACCTGTCTTCTGTGTGGGCATAGGCGCTCTCGACCCGGGCAAAAACTCCTCCGGCCGCTTGCCGCACCGCCTGTTCGACCCTTTGCTGATCTTCGGAAAGATCCCTGAGCCAGGGGCCTTCCCAGAAAGCCGTGTCCGGGGAAAGCGGAATCTCGGAAGAGAAGGTTTCCCGTGCCGCCTGGTTCAGTTCGACCACCGAGCCATCAGGAGCCAGAAGCGCCATGTACTGGAACGTCTGATTGAAGATGGCCTGAAAGCGTCTCTCGCTCTCCCGATGATCCTGTTCCGCCTTTATCCGGACCTCGATCTCGCGATTCAGCTCGTCCCGCGATGCCGTTATTTTCTTCAGATTGCTGACCATGGTATCAAAGGCGAGAGAGAGCCCTTGAATCTCGACCGGCCCCCTGAGATCAAGCCGCTGGTCCAGTTGACCGCGTCCGACCGCCTGAAAAACGTCGACCGCCTTTTCCAGGGGGATACTGAGACTGCGGGCAACGGCCGTACTGAAAAGCAGGGCGACCAGAATGGCAAGAAAGGCAACATGAGAAACCTTGGCAATCATGTCATCCAAGGCGCTCGCGACATGATTGTGTGAATCAATATAGTCGTCTTCGTAATACCCTGCGCAGATCACCCAGTCCCAGGGGGCAAAATAGCTGATGGCAACCTTTTTGGAACGGGGATTTGACTCTCCGGGGTTTTTCCAGGGATAACGCTCTGAAGCCACAGAGGTGGCTGCAGAGGCTTTACGAGGGAGGGAGAGGGCCTTGCCAATGATATTCTGAATAAAAGGGCGACCGGCATCATCGCGCTCCTCCCAGATATTCTCCCCATCACGCTTACCATCCTTGGAGATCAGGTAACAGCCGCGCTCCCCGCCCGTGGCGCCCAAAACATAGACATACCCCGTCTTTCCCACCACAATATCCATGATGCTGCGTCGCAGGGCTTCGAGTTCTTTGCTTTTAATGCCGACATAAAGGATTCCAACGATACGGTGCTTTCCGGCATCCCAAAGAGGCTGATAGGCCGTTATATACCAGTCGTTGACGACATAAGCCCGCCCGACAAAAGTTTCCCCGTTGAGAATCTTGGCAATAACCGGGTTTTCCTTCCCATCGGGATTTGTGCGGGGGATATAGGTGCCTACAGCGCGACGCCCCTCATCGTTCACAACGGTCGTAGCGGCCCGGAGCATATCCCCTTCTTCGTTCATGCGTTGAAATATGGTACAGGTTCCCCCCACCAGCCGCGTCACCTCGTCCACGACCAGGCTGGGGCACTGTGGGTCACTGTTTTGACCCAACAGGGCTCCTCCCACCCCCATGGCTGGCAGAGAAACCGGAACGATCTTTCCCGAATACTGATTGCGGGCCTGCCAAAGTACCTGTTGCGACTTGAAAAAAAGGGGACCCGCCTCATGAAATATTTTTTCCGCAACCCGCAGGTTGTGAATCATGGTCTCTTCCTGAGACGCCTGCATCGCCTTGGCCATGAGATAGACATTCTGAACGATTTTCTCGGCTTCCCGATCGGCGAGATGATAGATTTCCTCCTGGACATCATCGTGGAGGACCATCTTTTCATAGATGGCTACCCCGACAATGGTAAAGGCCGTTAAGACAACCATGCCAAGAGCCAACAGGTTGATCTGGGTTCGGATGTGCATCGTATGTAAACCCTCTTCTTACCTTCTCGCGCTGAAAACGCGCATCTTTAAACCATGAGAGTTGTCGAAATCTTGACGGTGACAGACAACAGGAGTTCTTTCGAGCGATTTGTGCAAAAAACTTGCCCATTCATTAAAAAAGCCGCCCCCCACAAAAGTGAGGGACGGCCCGCAAGCGAACGGAACCAGAAAAAAATCATGAGCCGGCAAAAAAGCAGAACGATTCCTCCTTCGAAGCTTTTTTCAACATCCGCTCCAAGACGCCCGGTTTTAACGGTACGCTGAAATAATATCCCTGCATCTCATCGCACCCTCGCTCTCGGAGAAAGTTCAGCTGAGAACGTTGTTCGACTCCTTCGGCGACCACACAAACCCGCAGACTGTGCGCCAGAGCAATGATCGCTTCGGCAATGGCCGCGTCATCGGCATTGACATCGATTTCTCGGACAAAACTCTTGTCGATCTTCAGACGATCAATAGGGAAATGTTTCAGGTAATTGAGAGAGCTGTACCCCGTGCCGAAATCGTCAATGGCCAGTTGGACCCCCATGTCCTTGAGCGCCCGGAGGGTATGCCGGGTCGCACCGGCATTCTCCATAAGAATGCT
>QKGY01000139.1 GCA_003250235.1 Desulfuromonadaceae bacterium | reverse complement strand
GGCGTCGCGGGACCAGGTCAATGCCATCCTCGAATCGGTAACCGATGCCCTGGTGGTCTCCGACGGCGAGAACCGCCTGCTGCTGATGAATCCGGTCGCCGAGGAACTCTTCGGGCTCAAGGCGGAAACGGTTCAGCGTGCGGCTCTGGATCGGGTGTTTCGGGAACCGGTCCTGCTTGCTACCGTGGAAGACGTTTTAAGCGGGCGGGATCCGGTCCGGACGATTGAGCTCGATCTGCTTCACCCCGGTATCGGCGAGGTCCGTCACTATCAGAGCAGCTCTTCCGCCATACGAAGCCGTCAAGGAAAGGGGGCCGGTGTCGTTACCCTGCTGCGCGACGTGACGCGGGAGAGGGAGTTGGATCGCATGAAGAGCGAATTCATCTCCATCGCTGCCCACGAGCTTCAGACTCCTCTGGCGTCGGTAACCGGGTATGCCGATCTGCTGCTGAATGAGCAGGAGATCGGTCCGTTTTCTGCGGAACAGCGCCGGGAATATCTTACCTATATCCAGCAGAAAGGAGAGGTGCTCGAGCATCTCATCGACGATCTGCTCAACCTCAGCCGTATCGAAACCGGGCGTGTCCTTGTGCTCGACCGTCAGCCCTGTGACCTGAACGCGCTGCTGCACGAGCTGATTCCCCATCATCAGCGGGAGACCGACCATCATCGTTTTCACATCGATCTCCCTCAGGCGCCGGTCGTCCTTTCGCTGGATAAAGGACGAATCTCCCAGGTGTTCGACAACCTGCTCAGCAACGCCGTAAAATATTCGCCCAACGGTGGAGACATCCGCATTCGCGGCCGTCGGGATCCGGAAGGTTTTCTCATTGAAGTGCAGGATGAGGGGATCGGCATGTCCCCGGAGCAGGTGGCGCGGATTTTTGAAAAATTCTACCGGGCCGACAGCCAGAATACGGCCTTTAAGGGGCTTGGCCTGGGCATGACCATCGCAAAGAGCCTCGTCGACGCCCATGGCGGCCGTATCTGGGTGGAGAGCGAACCGGGAAAAGGGACTCGCGTCTTTGTTCTTTTTCCGAACACGTAAGTTGAGGATCGCCAGGCTTTCCGGTTGATACACACAGGGTCCTGCACCCGTTCGGGAAGTAATCGGCCAGCGTACAAAATTTCTATTTTTTCCCGTCTCCCGCAAACGGCTCATTTATTCATCTCTCCAGCCAGATCATTGCGCCATCGAGCTTCTGCCGCTTTTCAGGTCAGCAGCTTTTTCGCATGCGCTGACATTTCGCCAAAAAGAGATAAAATTAGTAACAAATGGAACGCGTGCTTTTTCATGCAATCAGGAGCAATTATGCCTAGCCATATATCCCATGCAGAAATGTCCTCTTCGGAGAGCCCTGTTAAAGATTCCCAAGACACCCTCCCGCTCCTCCCCATCGTAGCCATTGGCGCTTCTGCGGGTGGTCTCAGCGCCCTGGAGGCTTTTTTTAACAAGATGCCTTCCGATTCGGGGATGGCGTTTGTGGTCATTCAGCATCTCTCTCCCGATTTTAAAAGTTTGATGGATGATCTGTTGAGACGCCACACCGAGATGGCCATTTACAAGGTCAAGGAGGGGATACGGATGGAGCCCAACGCCATCTATCTGATTCCTCCCAAATCCCTGATGACGGTTAAAGACGGCCACCTCCATCTGACGGAAAAACGGGAAACCCAGTATTTCGAGATGCCGATCGATATCTTTTTCTCGTCTCTTGCCGAGGAGGCAGGGGCCGTCTCGGCCGGAATCATTCTTTCCGGAACAGGATCCGACGGTTCCCGGGGAATCCGCGATCTGAAACTGGCGGGAGGGTTGATTCTGGTTCAGGATGTCGAAACAGCCCAGTTCGACGGGATGCCGAGGAGCGCGATCGCGACCGGCGCCGCGGATTATATCCTTCCCCCTGAAGAGATGCCCCGTTATCTGGTCCAGTATCTTGGCGACAGTTCCGGTCAGATCCCCAGATCCCTGCCAGGATTCTCCCACGTGGAGACTCATGGGGAATTTCATCCCGTCATAGAGATCCTGAACCAGAAATATCGTCTCGATTTCTCCAGCTACAAGCCGCCGACCGTTCTGCGCCGCATTCAGAGACGCATGGAACTCAACGATATTGTCGAGGTCGATTCGTACACCGATCTTCTGCACAACGATGGCCAAGAGCTGGAGGCCCTCTATCGGGATCTGCTCATAGGGGTTACGGAATTTCTTCGCGATCCGAAAGCGTTTGAGGGCCTGACCCGCAAGGTGTTTCCAGCGCTTTTTCGAGAAAAAGGCTCCGATGCGGAGATACGCGTCTGGTCTGCGGGGTGTGCGACCGGTGAAGAGGCCTACTCTCTGGCGATCCTCCTTTTTGAGGAAGCGGAGAAGACCCAGTTCAACGGCACGATCACCCTGTTCGCCAGTGATGTGCATCCATCTTCCATTCAGTTCGCCTCTCAGGGGCGGTTTGAAGCGAGCCGTTTGAAAAACCTGAAAAAGGAATACCTGGAAAAATATTTTCAGAAGGACAGCGATGGCGTCTATACCATCGTCCCCAGGATCAGGCGCAGCATTGTCTTTGCCCCTTCCAACGTGATCAGCGATCCGCCCTTCACAAGGATGGACCTTATCTGCTGTCGCAATCTTCTGATTTACCTTCAACCGGAAATCCAGGAAAAAGTGCTGGCCCTGTTCCACTTTTCCCTGAAGCCCAACGGGTTCCTTTTTCTCGGTAGCAGCGAAGGGCTCGGCAAACTGGATGGGGAATTTGAAACCGTCGACCGCAACGCCAAGATTTACAGAAAGCTTCGCGATGTCCGCCTGGCCGTGGAAATGCCGAGCGTCGGGGGACGAAAAGAGAGCCTGCTGACGGCGCTACCGGCCTCATCCCGGTTGTCCATCAGCATCGACCGGCAATTGGTGGAAGATTACGATCTGCTTTTGCGGGCCTATATGCCTCCGGGAATCCTCGTGGACGGAAACCGCCGCATTCTTCATTGCTTCGGCGATGCCTCGCGGCTGATCCGGGTTCAGGAGGGGCGCTTTGAGAACGATGTCCTCGAACAGGTTGATCCTGATCTGCGAATTCCCATGGGAACGGCTCTCTATAGGACGGAGAAGGCGGGGACGGCAATCACCTCGCGAGGGGTGAAAGTCGGCAAGGAAGATCGTCGGTATGATCTGAAGGTTGAACCTCTCAAGAACGAGAGGCTGAAAAACGTGCATTATTTCATTTCGCTTGAAGAAGCGGAAGCGCATGACGTTTCGGTAGATGTCGGTCGTGTGGAGAAGGTTGACCACTTGAGCGAGGAGGAGATCCCGCAGTTTCTCCAGCAGCGCATCAACGAGATGGAATTGGAGCTGCAGTCCACCAAGGAAAATCTTCAAGCCACCGTCGAGGAGCTGCAGACCACCAATGAAGAATTGATGGCGACCAACGAAGAGTTGATGGCTTCCAACGAAGAGCTGCAAAGCACCAACGAAGAGCTGCACTCGGTCAATGAGGAGCTTTACACGGTCAACTCGGAATTTGAATCAAAGAATGTGGAGCTTCAGGCTCTCAACCAGGATCACGACAACCTGCTCAACAGCACCCAGGCCGGAACCATCTATCTCGACAGCAATCTGAGAATCCGAAAATTCAATCCGGCCATCAAGGAAATTTTCAAACTCCTGCCCCAGGATGTGGGTCGGCCCATTGATCATATTGCTTACCGGCTCGACAACCAGGCGCGACTGTTGAAAGATGTCCGACAGGTCCTTGAAGGCGGGGAGCCCATTGAAAAAGAGATCAAGGCCGAAGAGGACAAATGGCTGTTTAAAAGGGTTCTTCCCTTTGTCAACGAAAAGGGTGAGATCCAGGGGGTGGTCCTGACGTTTACCGACATTACGCGGATCAAGGTTGCCGAAGAACAGTTGGCCACCGCTAATCGCGAGCTGGAATCCAAGGTCGAGAAGAGGACCCGGGAGTTTCAGACGGCGAAAGAGGAGGCTGAAGCCGCCAATGCGGCCAAGAGCCTTTTCCTTGCGAATATGAGTCACGAGCTGCGAACGCCTCTGACAACGATCTTCGGGATGATCGACCTGCTCGAGGAGTCCTCGATGGATGAACAGCAGGTGTCCTATCTGTCGTTCCTGCGCAATTCCTCGGTCAACCTTTTGAAGATTATCGAGGATATCCTTGATTTCTCCTCGATCGAGGCGGGAAAGCTCACCCTCAAGCCGGAATTGCTGTCTCTGAATATTATTCTGGACGAAACCCTGGACATCTATCGGGTACGGGCGGCGGACAAAGGGTTGCTTTTGGTCAGTTCCATGGACGAGGGCATCCCCAGAATTTTGTCTCTGGACGGTCAGCGTCTGAAGCAGGTGCTCTTCAACCTGCTTACCAATGCCATCAAGTTCACGGAAAAGGGAACTATCGGGTTGTCCGTTTCTGTCGATTCGCATCGGGAAGGGCAGGATGTTCAGCTTCACTTTGTCGTCAGCGATACGGGGATAGGAATTCCGGCCGGGGGCGGAGAAACCCTCTTCGAGCCTTTCAGCCAGGGAGACG
>QKGY01000042.1 GCA_003250235.1 Desulfuromonadaceae bacterium | reverse complement strand
GAAGGCCGGGCGCTGGTTCGCAATGGGTGAATTCTAGTTCTTGCCCCGCCAGATCCGTCCGATCCAGCTCTTTTTCTCCCAATTCTTCTTGAGCCCCTTCTCCAGCAAAAACGGCGCATACGCCTTGTCTTCGACCATGATGTGGTTGGTGATCCATTTCTTCAGAAAGGTGAGCAGCTCGGGGGTGATCATGCGCTCGCCCATCTGAACCTTCGCGTTGATCTCGATCACTTTGTCACGCAGCGAGGAGTGGTTTTCGCAATGTTTGTCATAATCGGGATAGTCAAAGATGCGGAACAGGCTCTCCTCTACGGCGAAATGAACTATGGTGTACTGCATCAGCTCATTGAGAATCTCTTTGGCGACCTGCAGTTTTTCCTTGCCCGACGCCATGGCCGTAAAGAGACGGTTGATCAGCTCAACCAGTTGTTTGTGCTGTTCGTCGATTTCCTGAATTCCCACGCTGATTTGTTCGGACCATTCGATAAATGCTGCCATGCTACTCTCCTTTGGAATAAAATTTTATGTTCACGGTCGAGACAACCGATGAACCCGGACGTTTAACCTTTGAGCCTTCCCTGTGCCAGTTACACTCGTGTAAACCCAGTTATGTGCCATGGCACATCGGGAGAATCGAACCCCTTCGCCGTCTCCCCCCATTCCGTATCGCTGAAACCCTTGATTGAAGCCTTTCCATCGACAACGCTCCCTTTCGGCAAGAATATATCCTCATGGAATCTCTTTACTTATTGAGCATGGAGCATGCCAAATCCACACAGACGATACGAATAGTCACCTTTAGCGCCGGGCAATTGTCTCACATTTTATGTAGATTTCAATCGGCTCGTTTTCCTGTGTTAAAATTCACTCTGACGAACCCGCTGTTTCGAACCCCGTACCGTGGAGCGATGAATCCCTATGCGCACAGTTTCCCCGTCACCCCGTCCGTTGATAGCGCGAATCTTCCTCGTCGGCATGATGAGCCTTCTGGGGGCCTGCAGCTCCTCGCCGCAAAACGTGGGGTTGGTGGACGGGCATCTGCACCCCTGCCCGCCCCGCCCCAACTGCGTCTGCAGCGAAGGCGACCGCACGGCCACCTCCTGGATAGCGCCTTTTGCGGTGCAGGGATCACCGGAGCGTGCGTGGCAGCGCCTCAAAGAGGTTGTGCGGGATGCCGGCGGCGCCATCGCGGATGAGGGGGACGGATACCTGCGGGCGACGTTCACCTCGCGGGTATTCCGATTCGTGGACGATGTGGAATTTCTGCTGGATGAAAAGGAGGGGGTCATCCAGGTTCGATCCGCCTCGCGGCTGGGATATTCCGACCTGGGGGTAAACCGCAAACGGGTCGAACGGTTGAGAAACCTGTTCGAACGAGACGGGGCGGCGGATCAGGGCGCTACGGAAACGCCCAGCCGCCCATGAACGCAACCGCGTTTACGCCGTAGACGGCTCTTCGGGCAACCGGCCCGTGCAATGAGGGCACCCCGAGGACTGGTGGTCATGGGGAGCCATGGAGTTTTTCAGAAAGTTCACGGCGAACTCGAACCCGCCCAGCACGCCCCCGAAACCGGTCTGAAACCGCCGCGCCATCTCTTCGCTGTCGAAGGTCAGCATCGACGGCTGGCAGCAGGGGACGGCGGCGCTGCCCAGCACAAAAAAGCTCTCCGAAACCGGATGGGGACGCCCGGTGAGATAATCGGCGGTTTGCGCTTCTCCGACCTGGTCGCCCAGCACCAGGCAGGCGTACACCCCGCAGTGGGGACAGCAGGTCGTTTTCTGCTCGCCGTTCCGCAGAAGCAGGGTGAAATGCAGGTGGGGGTTGGCCGGTCGCGAGCAGATCAGGCACCCCTCGCCGGCGGCATCGCCTTCTGCGGACGCGACAGGTGCGGATTCGAGCGCGGCAGCGCCCCCATGAATGCGCTTGAGCGCCTTGCGCTGCTCGAGAATCTCCAGATCCCGGTGCACCGTCATTTTCGAGACGCCGAAACGGGTCACGATCTCCGCCAGGGAAAGAAACCCTGCCTGCCCCAGCCATTCCAGCAGTTCCCGCCGTCTTTCCGATCCGTTCATCGCCACCTCGATGTTATTTTGCTCACAAAAATTATCACAAAAACGACCGGACAACCCTTGTATTTCTGACCAACCTTGTTATAAAAGATATCATCGTAACAGAAATTTTAATCCTGTTATCTAAATAACATTTTCTGCAGATACCGCAAACCCAAAAAACGCACCGAGGGGTCAGCCCCCTCGTTTCCACCCCGAATCCCCCGGCAAGGACCGTCTTATGGAGTGGCTCAGCCAGCTTATCGATTTCGGCATCATCGGACTTCTGCTCGTGCTGAGCCTGGTCGCCGTCGCCGTTGCGATTGAACGCCTCCTGTTTTATCGCCGCTTCATCCCCGGAGACTATCCCAACCGCCAGGTGGCCGAAATCGCCCTGACCCGCCGGCTGCACCTCATTGCCACCGTCGGCAGCAACGCGCCGTACATCGGCCTGCTCGGCACGGTGTTCGGCATCATGCTGACCTTTTACCGGATGGGGCAGGAGGGTTTCGTCGACACCGGCGCCATCATGACCGGACTGGCCCTGGCCCTCAAAGCCACCGCCGTCGGTCTTGTCGTCGCCATCCCCGCGGTCACTTTCTACAACCTGCTGCTGCGCAAGGCCAAAGAGCTGATGCTGCTGTGGGAGGCCGACCATGGATAGTCGCGGCTTCGAAAGCATCAACGTCATCCCGTTCATCGATATCATGCTGGTGCTGCTGACCATCGTCCTGACCACTTCGACCTTTATCGCCTCGGGGGCCATCGGGGTACGGCTCCCCAAAGCCTCGCCCAATCCGGTACCGATGGAAAAGAGCCTGCGCGTGGAAATCGACCGCAGCGGCCAGATCTTTCTGGAAGGCGCTTCGGTCAGCCTGGAGCAGTTCGCCCCCCTTCTGGCGCGGCACAGCCGGGAAACCGCCATCCTGATCCGCGCCGACCGCCAGCTCCCCCTGCAGGGGTTCGTGGACGTCATGGACCGCATGAAGCAGCTCGGCTTCAACCGCATCAGTCTGCAGACGGAGGCGGCGCCATGACACGAACTCTTACCCCCTGGCTCGCCAGTTTCCTGCTGCACCTGATCGTCGCCGGTGCCGTTCTCTCCACCGCCAGCCATTTCACCCAGCCGCGCCGCATCGACCTCTTCGACTTCGACGTCACCCAGCTGCCAGCCGCGGCGAAAGCATTGGAAACCGCATCCGCGCCGGCGCAACCCAAAGTCCCGGCGGCAAAGCCGATCGTCCAGCCCAAGCCGGTCGTCAAACCGGTCGCCAAAGTGAAGCCAGCCCCCAAGCCGCTTCCCGCGCCTGAACCGGCACAACCCGTCGTGCAGGAAGCCCCCCTGCCTACCCCGGTCGAAGAAGCCCCGGCAGTCGCCGAGCAAGAAGTACAGCCCGCCGAAGACGTATCCGCCGAGCAGCCGGAATCTTCGGCGCAAGCCGCAACCCGCACGGCGCATCTCGGGACCGTCGAGGATAGCGGCAGCCTCCTCGGTGAATCCGCGGCCCGGTATGTCGAGGCCAACTTCGCCTATATCCGAGACCGGGTCATGGCCGCCCTGACTTATCCCGCCGTCGCCAGGCGGCAGGGGTGGAGCGGGCAGGTCCGGGTCGAGTTCGTCATTCTGACGTCCGGGAAGATCGAAAACCTCAAGGTCGCCAGCAGTTCGGGCTACCCCCTGCTGGACCGGCAGGCCCTCAAGGCCGTACGGGCCGCCGAGCCGTTCCCGCCGCCGCGGATGGCGGCGACCATCACCCTGCCGGTCAATTTTGTCCTGAACTGAGCGAAAAAACCCCTTTGCGCCGATACGCGTCACGTTAACTTGCCGAGCGGGCCACCGCAGGCGGGACTTTTTGTTCTTATCGAAGGAGGTATCATGTTCCGATCTTTGCGGGCCTTTGCGGCCCTGGCCATCCTGGCCCTTTTCCTCTGTCCCGCCACGACGCGGGCCGAATCTCTGGTGCTCGACGAAATCACCGTGCGCGGCGAACAGCAGCAACCCAACGAAGAAACCCTCAGCATCCGCGAAGTGCGGGAAAGCCCGGCGCGCGACATCGGCGAGGCCCTGCAGAGCGTGCCGGGGCTGAACAGCGTGCGCAAAGGGGCCATTGCCAACGATATCGTTCTGCGCGGTTTCCAGCGCGACAATATCAACATGTTTCTCGACGGCGTTCGCATCCAGGGCGGCTGCCCTTCGCGCATGGATCCGCCCTCTTTCCACTTCGACTTTGCCGAAGTGGAATCGGTCGAAATCATCAAGGGACCCTACGATCTGCGCAATCCCGGCGGCATCGGCGGCATGATCAACGCCGTCTCCAAAGCCCCCAAGGACGGCCCCTCAGCCACCGCCAACCTCAGTTACGGCAGTTACAACTACCTCGACGCCTCGGCCACCGGCGCCTATGGCGGCGAAACCTTTGACGGCCTGCTGGGGTACGCCTACAAAAGCTCCGACGTGCCCAAATCGGGCGACGGCAAGCGCCTGACGG
>QKGY01000015.1 GCA_003250235.1 Desulfuromonadaceae bacterium | reverse complement strand
AGGAGGAATGCTCATGCGTGAACAAGTCGAAGAAGTACTGAAAATGGTTAGGCCTGCTCTTCAGGCCGATGGTGGCGATGTTGAACTCGTTGATATCTCTGCCGAGGGTATCGTCAGCGTGAAACTCAAAGGGGCCTGCGGTTCCTGTCCGATGTCGACCATGACGTTGAAAATGGGCATCGAAAAAACCCTCAAGGAAAAGGTCCCCGGTGTCAAGTCCGTCGACGGGAAGGAGGATGATATATGGTCAAGATCAAAACTTTCGGAGAACCTTTGAAAGCCTTTAAGGCACATCCTTTAAGGCACATCAGGAACTTGAAGAACTTGACCGCAGGATAAACAGCTTCATCCAGGAGAACCACATCAGAAGGGTTATTTCGGTCAGCGATGCCCCGACCACCGATTCCACAGGGGCAACGATCGGTCTGGTCAGGGTTCTTGTCTACGAAGAGTAAATCCGGAATTCGCCTCCTTGAAGAACAACAAAAAGCACCGGTCATTCATGCGATGCCGGTGCTTTTTTGCATCCACAAAAAAGCCGGGACCCTTTCGGGCCCCGGCTTTTTGCTTTCTTCAAAAAGAGGGCGCTCTTTATTTCCGTGCCCACTTCTTGTTGGTCATCGGATCACCCTTGTATCCCAGGGCTTTCCAGTCCATGCGACCGCTGTCGCCATGGCAGTCAAGGCACTTGAGGGCGTCAGTGGCGGGAGAAACCATGTGGTTGATCCGCCAGTACATCTCGGTAGGGGCAAAGCCGTACTCACCGCTGTACTTCAGACCCTTTTCGATCATGATGGGGTTGGCTTCCATTCCGAGCTTGGCCGCCTTATCCCAGTCGAAGTCTTTCCAGTATCCACCGTTTCCGTAAACCTTGGCGGTGATGAAGATATTGAGCTTCTTGTCATAAATCTGCTTGCCGCGGTGTACTTTGAAGGGATAGATCTTCGCATCCTTATCCTTGATGGTCGAGGTCGGATAAGAAAGCTTGGTTACCTTGGTGGGGTCCATTTTATCACCCGGCAGGTACGCGTCAGCGGCGCCGTCTTGGTACCAGGCGTATTCAGGCTGTACCATTTTGCCGTATTCGAAAGACCCTTTTTTCTTCACATAGGTGTGCTTGCCGTACTTGTCTTTGTTGTCGGGGCTGTGCTCTTTCTCGTCATCGCCAGCGGTAGACCAGTCCCATTTCATCTTGGTGGGGATGTTTTTTGCGTAATAAGGGATATGGCAGGTCTGGCAGGCGACCGTTGCCGTATGCGCATTCAGGCGGCTCTCTTTGTGGGGAGCGGCCTCGTGACACTCGGTACAGTTGAAGTGGTTTGAACCGGTGGGGGAGACCCCGAGAGAGTTGCCGGGGATCTGGTGATGTTGGGTTTTATGGCACTCCTGGCACTGGAAGTCGGGGCCGTCAGCGTCCATGTGAACGTCGGTTGCACGGTCCGGATAGGACATGGAGGAGTCGAGGTCGCCGTGTTTGACAGCGTCGCCGCCGCCGCCGAAGAAGTGGCAGGAGCCGCAATTGTCACGCACGGGTTTGCCGACTTTCTGGGCAATGGTCAGCAGATCGAGATTGGCGGCGGGCATGCCGCCGGTCCCGGGCGCTTTTTTATAGTTGCCTGTGGAGTCGTGGCAGACCAGGCAGTCGATCTTGGTTTTGTCGGTGAAGTCGAAGGATTTGACGTCTTCCATGCCATAACCGGCGTGGCAGCCTGCACAGAAGATTTCGTTGGCCGATACCGAGGTGCAGAAGTTGTTGATGGCGTTGCGCTTGCCACGCTCGACATCCTGGCCATGGACCTTTTGCTTCAGGGCCCAGTTCCAGTGTGCGGTTTTCATGAAGTCCATGGCCTGGTCGTCATGGCACTCGAGGCACTGTTTGGTTGCCTCGGGGCCGCTGGTGATGGGGCCGGTGATGAAGGACGTGTGATCGATCTGGGCCATGGCGGGCATTGCCACCAGGCAGGCCAGGGCAACGATCACGGCAGTGATTACTCTGCGTTGCTGTTGCATGTTCTTTGCCTCCGTTCGCTACTTTAGTGTGCTAAACCATTGAAACGGTTTAGTAAAAAAAGGACTCGACCAATTTCGAGCCTTGTTTGGGTTATACATGATCATTTAAATGGTAAATGGGTTAACCGGGGCTTTTATCACGCAAGAGAACTTTCTGTCAATCCACTTATTAAAATATCTAAAAATTTAAAATAGATATATTTGTGTATGAGAATGGTATGGAGAAGAGACTTGGCGGCGAGAAAAGAATGTACACAGCTTTCTTTGGGGTCAGAGACTCTGTGGCTCGCTCTTTTAAGCCCGCCTGCAAAGGTTCGCTTTGTTTCTTTCTCCTGACCGTGCACCGCCTGGAAAACGGATTCGCGTTATGCAGAGTTGAGGGGCGATGAGTGCGGTTTCATGAGCCTTCGGCACTCTTGGGATGTATCGGTACGTGCCCTATGCTAGATCGAATAGGCGTGTCCGGTCGGCGATTCTTCCCTCCCGGGTTGACATCTTCCAGGTGGATGCTTATCTTCTGTTGCGTTGAAAACGCTTATCTACATAGGAGGTATACGAAACATGACGGCCAACAAACACGCATTCAAAGCCGAGGTCAACAAGATCCTCGACCTGATGATTCATTCGCTGTATTCCCACAAGGAGATCTTCCTACGGGAGTTGATTTCCAACGCCTCGGACGCGATCGACAAGGCGCGTTATGAATCCCTCACCAACTCGGCACTGGCCGAAGGGGGCGAGGCTTGGAAGATCCAGCTTGTCCCTGACAAGGCGGCGGGTACGCTCACTATCCGGGATAACGGGATCGGGATGACGCGCGATGAGGCAGTCGAGGCTCTCGGCACCATCGCCCACTCGGGAACCAAGGAGTTCATGAAACTTCTGGAGGCCCGCGAGGTCAAGGATAATCCCGAACTTATCGGTCAGTTCGGCGTGGGCTTTTACTCCGCTTTCATGGTCGCCGACAAGGTCAGCGTGCTGACGCGAAAAGCGGGTGCCGCTGAGGATCAGGCAGTTCTCTGGGAATCCGACGCCGACGGAACCTACAGTATCGACGAAGCCACGAAACCCGCCAAAGGAACTGACGTCGTCCTGCATCTGAAAGAAGACGACAAGAACTATCTCGAAGAGTGGGAATTGAGGAAGATTGTCAAGCAGTACTCGGATTTCATCGAGTATCCGGTCGTGATGAATGTCACTCGTGACAAGCCTGATCCTGACGATAAAGACAAAACCATTTCCGAAACCAAAGAGGAAACCTTCAATTCCCAAAAGGCTATCTGGCTCAAGGACAAGTCGGAGATCACTCCGGAAGAGTACAATGAGTTCTATAAACACATCTCCCACGACTTTACCGACCCGGCCAAGGTGATCCACTATCGTGCCGAAGGGACGACCGAATTTTCGGCCTTGCTCTATCTGCCGAAAACTCGCCCCTTCGATATCTTCTATCAGGACTATAAAATCGGCCCGGCTCTTTACGTGCGTCGCGTGCAGATCATGGATCACTGCGAGGCGATGCTCCCCACCTACCTGCGTTTTGTCAAAGGGGTGGTCGAGTCCTCTGATCTCCCCCTCAACGTGAGTCGCGAGATCTTGCAGGACAACCGGACGGTTGCCGTCATCAAGAAAAATCTCACCAAGAAAGTTCTCGATACCCTTGGCGAGATGAAAAAAGAAGAGCCAGAAGCCTACAACACCTTCTACGCCGAGTTCGGCCGCATTCTCAAGGAAGGCATTCATCACGATTGGGAGCGGCGCGAAGCCATCGCCGATCTGCTGCTGTTCGAATCGACCAAAACCGAAGGCGGCAAAAGGACAACCCTGGCGGAATACGTCGAGCGCATGCAGCCGGACCAGAAGGAAATCTACTATATGACCGGCTCGGATCGTGCCAGCGCCGAAGCGTCTCCCTATCTCGAAGTGTTTAAGGAAAAGGGCCTCGAAGTGCTGATTATGACGGATGATATCGACGATATCATCATCTCCGGTCTCGGTTCCTACAAGGAGAAGGAGTTTCAGTCCGCAATTAAGGGAGACCTCGATCTGGGTGACGGCAAAAAGGACGAAAAGAAGAAGGAATTTGGCGACCTGCTCGAATTGATGAAGGAGGAACTCAAGGAACAGGTTTCCGATGTCCGCATCTCCGGACGCCTCAAGGACTCGGCCGTCTGTCTGGTTGCCGGAGAGCACGATCTCGATCCGAAGATGGTCAAGATGTTTCAGGCCATGGGGCAGGAGATGCCGAAAGGACAGCGGATTTTGGAAGTCAATCCGGATCATGCGCTCATAGCCCGGATGAAAGAGCTTTTTGCCGCCGAAAAAGAGAACGCCCAGCTTAAGGAGTATGTCGGATTGCTCTACGACCAGGCCCTGTTGCTCGAGGGGGAGGCCCCCCGTAATCCGGTTTCTTTCGCCAAAGTTCTCTCAAAGCTGATGGCGGATGGCGTGAAGCTCGGCTGATCCTTTGTTCGTGCGATGTCCAAAGCGGGCCGGGAGATATCCCCGGCCCGCTTTTTTTGTAGACGCGGACCTTTTGCACGTCTGGAAAAATCATTAGGTTTTGGCTACAATATTTCCTCGACTCGGTCTCAGGGGAGGCTGGTCGTCACTGAAACTCAAGAGGAGCACACAAATGAAGAATGGATTCGTGATTGTTGGAGCCGTTTGGGTAATGGTTGTCGGGGGCGCTGTTTCTTCGACTTTGGCGTCGGGGCTGGATATTAATGCCACGATCAACATTCCCCTCTCCGGGGAAGAGGTCGCGTCCGAAAGCGGGCGCAAAAACGGTCCGCCCCCGCACGCCCCCGCCCATGGGTATCGCCACAAGAATGCCGATGGCGTCACCCTGGAGTTTGACAGTGGCCTGGGCGTTTATGTGGCTCTGGGGTTTAACGATATTTTCTTCACCGATGATCATTATCTCCGAACTCATGACGGGCAGTGGCAGGTTGCCTTCACGGCCAATGGCCCATGGCGAGAGGCTGCAAAGGGGGATGTCCCGGAGAAGCTGAAAACCAAAAAAAGCAACAACAAGAGCAATAAAGGAAACGGCAACGGCAATGCCAAGAAAGCAAAAAAATAGCATGATTTCTCGGCGGCAGAATATGCTGCGATACCTCATCCTGGGGCTCGTCGGGGGGTGGGTGTGCTGTGCCCCGGTTTTTGCCGGCGAGCGGGGTGATGAAGCCCTTGCCGCGGAAATCCACCGCCTTTCGGATTCGTTGGCGCGCATGCAGGATATTCTGACGTCACAGCAGGAGTCGGCGGAAGAGCAATTGCGGTTGCAGAAGCTCAACGCTGCCATCGGCTACCTTAACTTTCGATCCCGAAGGATTGAAACCCTTGAGAGAGATCTTCAGTCCACAAGAAATGTCAAAATACGGATAGAAGATCTTCTGGAACAGCTGGCCCAGCAGGAAGAACAGCTCGATGCCGATAGCCAGTCTTCCCTGAACGCCAAAGATGGGGACAGGAGGCAGGCACGTCTGTCCCTTGAACGTCAGCGTTCCATGCTGAAGAAGCGAATGGCGACTGTTGACGGTGAGATTGTCGAGATGGAGACCCGGCTCTACGATCTGCAGAAGCAGATCGAAGGGCTGGAGAGCTTTGTTGAAAAGAATCTAAAACTGTGACAGCTGGATGTATTACGTTCAGCCTAAGACGTCGACAGATTTACCGGAGGCAAGATGCTTAGCTCGTTTCGCGCTCTGATGCAGCGTTTTTCCGGTAGACAGACAGTCCCCGATTCCGTTGCACTTGCCTTGGGCGGAGGCGCCGTTCTCGGAGCCGCTCATGTCGGTGTCCTGCGGGCGCTGGAAGAGAGCGGCATCCGTATCTCGCGGATATCCGGCACCAGTATCGGCGCGTTCATTGCCGCTCTTTACGCCTTTGGCAAGAGTCCCGAAGAGATTGCCACGGTTGTCACGGAACTCGATTGGCTCGACATCACCCGCTTTACCCTTTCCAGGTTTGGCTTGCTCTCGAACAGTGAGCTGGGGAAGCAAGTGACCGATCTGCTGGGTGACGTTGATTTTGAACAATCCCGTATTCCTCTGACGGTAATTGCTACGGACATCTCCAGCGGGAATAAAGTGTTTCTCGATAGCGGTGAGCTGGCCCCGGCGGTCATGGCCAGTGCCTGCATCCCAGGGGTGTTTATCCCCGTCGAGATTGATGGCCGGTTGCTTGTGGATGGAGGGCTGGTCGAAAATGTTCCCGTCACTCCCCTGGTGAGTGCGGGGGAGCCTTTTGTCATCGGCGTCGACCTCAATGCCCGGCGGCACTATCAACGTCCTATCATCGACCTGATGGCCAACGTCGTTGATATCGCCATCGATCATGCCAGCAGCATTCAGGCCAAGAAGGCCGATCTGTTAATCACCCCGGAGATAGGCTCGTTTAGTCGTACGGATACCAGCCGAATCGCCGAGCTGATTGAGGAAGGGTACCGAACGGCGATGAAGGCACTTGCCGCTGAGCAGAGAACGTCGCAGAATTCCTGGCTGGAGGAAAAATGATGGATGTATTTGACCAGCATGTGGTGGAGATCCTTGTTATATTCACCCTCTTGGTGACTGTGCCTGTCTCGGCTCATTTTGTCCCGATCCGTGTTGCTTTGGCGCTGGTCGTGATTATCCCTCAGGGGAGAATTCTTTTCCAAACTCCCGGATTTACAAAAAAATCAGAAATATTCAAATATCTTCTTATGCATGAGACGATGGTGCTGATTGCCGTGGCTGTTACCTGCCTCGTAAGGTGCTGAAACCGGTGTCGTTAAAAGGGAAGCGTGGATGATGGATGCATTCGATCTGCAGGGCCATGAGTTCATTGAACTCTGCAGCCTGTTGAAATTGACCGGTTTGTGCCCCAGCGGCGGTGCGGCCAAGATGGCTGTGGCCGAAGGGCTTGTGTCTGTCGACGGGGCTGTGGAATTGCGAAAACGGTGTAAAATTCGAAAAGGGCAGATTGTGGAGTTTGATGGCACTCGCATCGCCGTGGTCTAGATTTTTGCCCTTGCTCTTGACGACGGCCGAACCAGGAAAGGCTTGCCCATGAGACCGAATGATACTTCTATGTCCCGCGCTTTGGCATTGGGTACCGATTCCCATTTGCGTCGCCGTTTTATGGTGGTCGATGAACCCCTGCAGGGCAACCTGCGCTTCGGGCTGCTTCTGGAGGTTCTGGATAAGCTGGCCGAGGATACGGCATTGGCCTATGTACGTCGCTTTTCGCCCGAAGCGATGGTGGTTACCGCCGCCATCGATAATATTCTGGTGCACCATGCGGCCGATGTGAACAGGGACCTTGATTTTTTTGCCCGCATCAACCATGTGGGCCGTTCCTCGATGGAGGTTGGTATCCGGGTGGAACAACCCGGAAACCCCTCCCGGCATATTGCTTCCTGCTATTTCACCATGGTGGCGAGGGCGGGGATGGGGGACGATGCGGTCAGTATCCCCCTTCCGCCTCTTGAGTACCTGGATGACATGGAAAAGGAACGCCATGGCAGAGCGATCGAAAGGCGGGAAAGTTATCGCAGGGAACACGCCCTGGCTCAGGAACCCCCGAATCGGCAGGAATTCGAATTGCTGGCTGAGCGGCACCACGAACAGGAAATCCCTGGGTTTTCGGGACTGCTGACAGGGCACCTGGTAACCGACTCCTGGGAGCGCATGTATCCCGAGCAGGAGAATGTCCCCAAGAAGATTTTCGGGGGATACCTGATTCGCCGGGCCTATGAACTTTCCTCGATTTGCGCCGAACAGGTGGCTCCCAACCGTCCCATTATTGTGGCGGTCAACCGGATCAATTTCTTTCATCCCGTACGCCTCGGGGACAAACTGCACTATACCAGCCGGGTCGTATATACCGGAAAGACCTCCATCGGCGTGGAAGCCAGCATCGAGCGTATCAGCCGGGATCGTACCACCAAGGCACTTTCCAACTCCTGTCTGTTCACCTTCGTCAATGTGGACAAAGAGATGATGCACCAACCGGTCCCCAAGGTCTATCCGGTGACCTATGCCGAGGATGCCCGTTTTATAGAGGCGTACCGCCGTCACAAGGATCTGGCGGCTCATCATTGAACCGGTTTAGTTGTCCACAAACACTCATTTCAAAGGAGTCTTTATGCCGATCATTACCCTTGAGGGCCCACCCATCCTGGAAAAAGCTGTCCGTCGCTCCCTGGTTGAAGAGTTGACCCGGTCTGCCGCCAAAGCCTACGGCCTGCCTGAAGAGAAAATCATCGTCCTCGTGCGGGAAAACGCTCCGGATCAGGTCGCTGTGGGGGGCGTATTGCTCGCGGATCGTCCCTGATACGGCAAAAGGCCGGTCGCTGCTGGATATTTGCCAACGGATTTGACCTGGGAGGAGTGTGAAAATGCGGAAGGGATTTCTCGCGATGTTCTTCGTTCTTGCAGCCTCGGTTGCCGTTGCGGCCCCGGATCGTCTGGAGTCGGATGTAATCCATACCTCGTCCGGGGATCTGGAGATCACCTTCGTCGGTCATGGGAGCCTCATTTTTGCTTTCGGGCATAAGGTCATCTATGTGGATCCCTATAGTCCCCTCACGGATTATGCGGTTCTGCCCAAAGCGGACTCTATCCTCATTACCCACGAACATCGGGATCACCTCGATATCAACGCTATTGACAAGGTGCGGAAACCGTCGACCAAGATCCTCTGTTCTGCGAGTTGTTTCTCGGCGATAACTGACGCAGATGTAATCAAAAACGGGGAAACCCGCATGGTGGATGGCGTTGGCATCGAGGCTGTCCCGGCGTACAATCTGGTTCACAAGCGCGACAACGGGAAGCCTTTTCATCCTAAGGGCGAGGGGAATGGCTATATCCTCACTTTTGGGGATACGCGGGTCTATGTGGCCGGTGACACGGAAAATATTCCGGAGATGAAGGCGTTGAGGGATATCGATATCGCTTTTTTGCCCATGAATCTTCCGTACACCATGACTCCCGGCATGGTCGCGGATGCCGCCTTGGCCTTCCGTCCGAAAATCCTCTATCCCTATCACTTCGGGGATACCGATACCTCGCAGCTTGTCGATCTTCTCAAAGAGGCTCTCGACATTGAGGTTCGAATCCGTGCCATGAATTGATATCCTGCTGATGGGCGCATCTGCGCAAACCATAAAAAAAGCCGGGAAACCCCCGGCTTTTTTTATGGTGGAATCGGGAAGGTTCAGTTGACCTGTTCGATTTTTTTCAAAACGTCCATAAGGTGGGCGCGGATCTGATCGCTGGTGCCCAGATGCATGACCTTGCGTACGGCCTTGCGGGCCATATCGGTGTGCAGATCCTGAAGGAAGGCTTTGGTGCGGGGGATAAAGGGGGCGGCCATGGAGAACTCCCGGATACCCATGCCGATCAGGGCCAGAAGGTTCAGAGGATCGGCGGCCATTTCTCCGCAGACGCATACATCGATTCCCGCTTTTTCGGCCACGATCTGCACTTCACGGAGAACATCGAGAATCGCCGGATGCAGGGGATCGTAGTATTTGTTGACCAGGGGGTTGTTGCGGTCGGCGGCAAGCATGTACTGAATGAGGTCGTTGGTGCCCATGGCGAAAAAATCCACCTCCCGGGCCAACTGGTCGGCAATGCGTACAGCAGCCGGGACCTCGATCATGACCCCGAAAGGGATATCTTTCGCATGGGGGATTCCTTCCCGGCGAAGATTGGCCCGAGCTTCCGAAAGGATTTTCTTGGATGCCCGGACTTCGTCCAGGCTTGAGATCATGGGCAGAAGAAGTTTGACGGGGCCGTGACAGCCTGCCATCAGGATCGCTTCGAGCTGGGTGCGGAAGATGTCCTGGTTATCCAGCGAGACCCGCACCGATCGCCATCCCATAAAGGGATTGTCTTCTTTGGGGGGGCTGAAGTAGGGCAGTGCCTTGTCTCCACCGATGTCCAGCGTCCGGATCGTGACCGGTTGTCCCTGGAATCCTTCGACAACCCTCCGGTAGAGCTGATATTGGTCCTCGCGATCCGGGAAGTTGCCGCGGGTCATATAGGGGAATTCTGTCCGGTAGAGTCCGACCCCCTCCGCACCGTTGCGTTGGGCGATGCTCACGTCGCTGACAAGACCGATGTTGGCGCGCAGGATAATACGCTCGCCATCGGCGGTCTGGGCGGGAAGCTTGCGAAACTCCTCCAGGCGATGCAGTTCGCGACTGCTGTCTGCCTCGAGGCGCCGGTATTCTTCGCGGACATGCTGGGGAGGGTCGATGTAAAGACAGCCGGAATTGGCGTCGAGTATCAGCTGATTGTCGGGGGCGACCTCTTTGAGAAGCCCCTTGACGCCGACAATGGCCGGAATGCCCATGGACTTTGCCATGATCGCGGCGTGAGAGTTCCTCTCGCCGGCTTCGGTGACAATGCCCAGGATATGCTCCGGGTCGAGGGTGGCCATATCGGAGGGGAGAATTTCACGCGCCACCAGAATGCCGGGCTGTTTGAGCTGCAGGACCTGATTTTCCTGGCCGACCAGGTTGGCGGCCAGACGCCTGCCGATGTCCTTCATGTCGGCGGCGCGTTCTCGCAGGTACGGATCCTCCATGCGTTCGAACGCCTCGATATAGTCGCTGACTATTTTTTTCAGGGCGTAAGCGGCACTGTGCCCCTGGCCGATTTCGTCGTGAAGGCGCTCCAGGAAACCCCGGTCTTCAAGGATCATCAGGTGGGTGTGGAAGATCGAGGCGTCGCTCTCCGACAAGCGCTCCGCCATGCGTTTTTCCAGGAAGATGGTCTGGATGCGTGTCTTTTCGAAGGCGCTGTCGAGGCGCTGCATCTCTTCTTCGACATGAGATTTGTCTTCATCACTGATATCGGTAAATCCCAATTCCGAGTCAAGAATATGGGCAGGGCCCGACGCCAGCCCAGGGTAGGCGATCGTCCCTCGCAACGCTGCACTCCGCGATCTCTTGGCCGGTCCGGCCGAAGACACGAGAGATTTGCGCGTTTGCTCCAGTTGCTGCACAAATCGGCTGGTTTCTTCCTCTTTTTTCCGAATGGAATCGAGAAGGCGCGCATTGATGACGATGGAGCTGATCTGGAAAGCGATCGTCGACAGAGCGCTGGTTTCCTCCGGGGTAAACAGCCGGGTTTCCTTGGTCTGGATGACAATAACCCCGAGAGGGCTTTTCCTGTCAAAAAGAGGGATTCCAAGAAAGGAGTGATACCGTTCTTCGCCAGTTTCTTTGAAGTATCGATAGCGGGGATGGGACTGGGGTTCCTGGATGGCGACAGGATGGCGACTCTCGGCTGCCATGCCGGTGAGCCCCTCGCCGATCTGCAGAGTAACCCGACCAACCGCCTTGCGCGACAAACCCTTGGTGGCTCTGAGGCGCAGTGTCAAGCGATCGTCATCTAACAGGTAGATGGAACAGACTTCCGTCCCCATGCGGCGTGCGACCAGGGTGACAATATTTTTCAGGGTCTCATCCAGATCGTGGGACTGCAGGATGAGGGCGCTGATATCCTCTAGGGTGGTAACCCCAAGTCTTTCCTTGCTTCGTTTGGTCATATGACGGTCTTGGTTGCGTGGAATTGCTTTGGTGGAATTTCCGTTAAACGTCAAAAAACATGACAATGATAACAGGTGCTCAGAAGTTCGCCATCAAAAAATGACAAGGGTGATCATCTCTGTCTCGTTATGCATCGATTTATGCCTTGTCCGATAAAACACTTAAAAATAAAGATGTTATCTCGGTAGCTGCTTTGTAGGGCCTGTTCCGCGAAGGGCCTTTTGCTGGTTTTGTTGAGAAAAATTCAAAAAAAAACGCCGCCCAGGGGAGAGAGGGCCCGGGCGACGCAAATGGGGGCAGTGGTGTATTCGTGGTGAAATCTGCCGTAATCCCCAAAATAGTACTGTTTTAATAAGCAATGGGCGTGCCAACTTTGGCAGTGGGCCGCTCTGGGTTAAAATAGGCCTTTTCCGCGTTAATATGATTTCTGGGTGTGTCAGATGTGGCACTGATCGTTGCGGCTGTTGGTGGGTGTAATTACAGGAAGTGGCGGAAAATGGCCCGTCGCAAGGTGTGTCAAGGGTGGCACGCCTTGCGACGGGCTTTTGTGTCACGGCTGGCGCATTAGGGGCGGTTTTCCTGGTAGTCCGAGCCGTGCAGGTCGTAGCGGCTGAGAAGGCGATAGAACGTTCGGCGTGGAATTCCGGCGGCGCGAGCGGCAGCGGATACATTGCCGCGGGCTTCCTGAAGGTAGCGTTTGATCAGCCCTTTTTCAACATGGGAAAGGTGTTTTTCCCTCTGACTGCGGAAAGAAACTTCGGAGGGCTGGGAGGCGCCTGCCGGTGCGTTGAGGGCCAGTTCGGCAAAGATGACCGGCAGGTTTTCCAAGCGGATGACCCGATCCTGGGAAAGGACAGCGGCGCGTTCGATGATATTCTGCAATTCGCGGATGTTGCCGGGCCAGGCATATTGCCGCATGGCGTCGATCGCTCGATCCTCGATGCCGACAATCGGTTTGTTGAGCCGTTTGCTGGCACGGCCCAGGAAGTGGTTGACCAGATTATCCAGCGACTGGATCCGGTTGCGAAGCGGCGGCATGGTGATGGTGAAGACATTGAGGCGATAGAACAGGTCTTCACGGAACCATCCCTCCCGGATGCCGTTCTCCAGGTTTTTGTTGGTTGCGGCAATCAGGCGCACGTCCACCTTGATGGCTGTATTGCCGCCCACGGGGCGGATCTCCCCGCTGTCGAGCACCCGCAGAAGCTCTGCCTGGACTTTGGGGGTGATATCGCCGATCTCGTCGAGAAAGATGGTGCCTCCACTGGCGGCTTCGAACAATCCTTTCTTGTCCGCCACAGCTCCAGTGAAAGCGCCCTTGCGATGTCCGAACAGTTCGCTCTCCAGAAGGCTGTCGGTCAACGTGGTGCAGTTCACCGTCACCAGGGGCTTGTCGGCGCGATGGCTGTTGGCGTGGATCGCACGGGCGGTAAGTTCCTTGCCCGTCCCGCTTTCCCCCCGAATGAGAACCGTCGTCGGTGTCGGGCCGACCTGACGGATCAGTTTCAGCACATCCAAGGTATGGGTGTCGTCGCCGATAATCGCGGCTTCGCCAAATTCCTGGCTCAGGGCGCGCTGGGCCAGTTCGTACTTCTGAGCCAGATTGAAGCGATCCTCTTCCAGGCGCTTGAGAGAGTAGGGCAGGCACATGTCCTCTTCGGCAAGCCCCTGAAAGACAGCTACGGCATGTTCCCGGCAGGTGGGGTATCCGCAGGCGCCGCAGTCGAGTTCGTCCCTCTCGACAAATTTGTTGGTGGCCTGAAGGATTTTCCGGATGCTCTCTCCGCTGGGGGGAGGCAGACGCTTGTATTTGTTTTTGAATGTGCGCTTCAGATCGGGCAGACGACCGGCCGCGTCGTAAGCCGGATCGGTTATCGTCACGGGGCTGCTGTCGCTGCCCTGGAAATAGTCAATGATCAGGTTGCGTTTCGAAAAGGTGGTCAGGCGGTTGTTTTTGCCCGGCCCGCCGATGCAGCCGCCGTTGCAGAAGCGGATATCGACCCACTTGGGAGTGATGCGGCGGGCGGCCAGATCCTTGACCAGCTCCAGGGCGGCCTCTTCGCCCCCGGCGGATACGAAGTCGGGATTGAGAAAATCGTTGGGAACGTCAAAGGCCTGGAACGGGCCTCCGGCGATGCCGAAGAGTCGTCCCTGGCCGGGTTGAATGCCGTCAAAGGGAGCGTCGCCGAGTCGCGGCAGATCGACGGGATAATTTTTGAGCATCAGGTTGAGTTCCTGGTAGGTCAGGACCACGTCGATAGCCCCGGCCACCTGTTCCGCTTCGATCTCGAATTTGCCGGCAATGCAGGAGCTGATGTAGATCACCTTGGTTTGCGCACCGCGCCGGGATTTTATGAAACGGCCTATCGCGACCATGGGAGAGACGACCCCCATCAGGTTGCGGACCAGCTGGGGGTAATGCCGCTCAATCAGGTCGACAATGGTGGGACAGTGGCTGGAGATGAGCGGATCGCTACCGGGTTGGCTCAGTAGATGCGCATATTCGCCGCGGATCAGTTCGACACCAGCCGCCCCTTCATGCACTTCGGCAAAGCCCAGGCGCCTGAGGCCGGTAACGAGCTGGCCGGGGCGCACGTCGTGAAAGAACGCAGGATAGGAGCATCCCAGAACCGCAACAACCGGATCCTTTCCCTGAATAAGCCGCTGGGTCTCTTCCATGCAGTCGCTGATGATCTTGGCTTGCTGCGAACAAACCTTGATGCATTTGCCGCAGCCGATGCAGCGGTCGTGGATGACTTCGGCATATTCCTGCTTGACTTTGATGGCCTTGACCGGGCAGTTCCGCACGCAGGCGTAACACTTGCGGCAGCGTTCCTTGACGGTTTTGATCGGACCCATGAGCACTCCGGGTACAAAATGGCTAGGGAAAAAGGTACGAAAGTACGCACAATTTGGAGATATACCCGGGAATTGTGCCAGTGGTGGCACGACGAGTCAACGGAAATTTAGGGGGATGCGGTATACGTTTCAGGGGCCCGGGACGGGGCGTCTGTGACGGCCGACATCGCCGCTGAAATGACAGCTGGCCAGATGTCCGTGCCCCTGATCGGCAAGCGGTGGCGGGGTGGTGCTGCAGAGCGCCTGGGCGTAGGGGCACCGCGGATGGAACGGACAGCCCGATGGGGGATTGAGAGCCGAAGGGATTTCCCCTTGCATCAGGTAGCGCTCTCCCCTGAGCGCCGGGTCGGGGATGGGAACGGCGTTGAGCAGTGCTTCGGTATAAGGGTGGCGGGGATTTTTATACAGCGCCTCGGCTGAGGCCAGTTCCACGATACGCCCCAGGTACATGACCGCCACACGGTCGCTGATGTGCTCGATGACCGAGAGATCGTGGGCGATGAACAGGTAGGTCAGACCGAACTCCTTCTGAACATCCTGCAGCAGGTTGATAACCTGGGCCTGTATGGAGAGATCCAGAGCAGAGACGGGCTCGTCGGCCACGATGAGGCTGGGGCGCACCGCGAGCGCGCGGGCGATGCCGATACGCTGGCGTTGGCCGCCGGAGAACTCGTGCGGGTAGCGGTAGTAATGTTCTTCGGCAAGCCCGACCGTCGCGAGCAGGCGCATGACCTCATCACTGACGGCGTTTCCCTTGGCCAGCCCGTGGAGCTTGAGCGGTTCGCCGAGGATTTCGCCAATGCGCATCCGCGGATTGAGCGAAGAATAGGGGTCCTGAAAGATCATCTGCATCTGCCGTCGCAAGGGACGCATCTCTTTACGGGAGCGTTTCAGAATGTCCTCTCCCTGAAACAAGACCTGTCCCTCATCCGCATCGAGAAGACGCAGGATCAGTTTCCCTGCGGTGGATTTGCCGGAGCCCGATTCGCCGACCAGCCCGAGGGTTTCTCCCGGCGCCAGGGAAAAAGAGACGCCGTCGACAGCTTTCAGGCTGTGGCGCTTGCTTCCCAGTGGGCCGCTTGAAACGGAGAAGGATTTGCGGAGATTGCGGACTTCCAGCAGCGGTTCCATGTCAACAGCTCCAGCAGCGCACGAAATGGCCGGGTTCAATTTCTCTCAACGGCGGAAGCTTTCCGCGTTGCGGGGCGAAGGGCTCGGGACAGCGGTCGAGGAATGTGCTGCCCGGGGGAAGGTCGACGCCGACCGGAACCCGGCTGGCGATGGACTCGAGCCGGGCCTTTTTGTGCCCGAGGCGCGGGATACAGGCGAGTAGTCCCTGGGTGTAGGGGTGGCGGGGGCGGTCGAACACCACGCCGACGGGGGCGTATTCCATGATCAGCCCCGAATTCATGATTGCCACTTTGTCGGCGGACTCGGCCACTACTCCGAGGTCATGGGTGATAAGAAGGGTTCCCATGCCGCGATCGCGTTTGAGGGTATCGAGAAGAGCCATGATCTGGGCCTGGATGGTGACGTCGAGCGCGGTGGTCGGTTCGTCGGCGATGAGGAGCTTGGGGTCGCAGGCCAGGGCCATGGCGATGACAACGCGCTGGCGCATCCCACCCGAGAGCTGATGGGGATATTCATGGATTCTTTGTCGCGCCGAGGGGATACCGACCTGATCCAGCAGATCGATGGCGGCGCCGAGCGCCTCACCCCGGTCGAGCCCTTTGTGCAGGCGCAGGACTTCGCCGATCTGCTCGCCGATACGGAAGACGGGATTGAGCGAGGTCATCGGCTCCTGGAAGATCATGGCGATCTGGTTGCCGCGGATGCGCCGCATCTCCTCGGGAGGGAGCCGGCGCAGATCCTGCCCCTCGAACAGGATCTCCCCTTCGACGATGCGGCCCGGTTCGGGAACCAGGCGCAGCAGCGACAGGGCGGTCATCGATTTGCCGCAGCCCGACTCTCCCACAAGAGCCAGGGTCTCGCCGGTATCCACGGAAAACTCCAGCCCGCGCACCGCCTTGACCAGGGCGGCTCGGGTGAAGAAATACGTCATCAGGTTGCGGACTTCCAGCAGCGGCGGCATAGGGACCTCGGGGTAGCGAAACAGGCATCAATCTACACATAATTTCTCGGACGGTCAAGAAATGTGCGTACGCACCGAGAGGGCGACTCAATACTTCAATTTGCGGCACAGCCGTGCTAGAATCCCCGTCCTTCTCACAACCCCGACGATAAGGAACGAATTTATGGCATTGCCCGAAGAACAACGTGCACGCATACTGGCCGCTCTGATCGACGAGACGGCCCTGGGCTCCGCCCAGATCAGAAATACCCTCGAACTGCTGGATGAAGGAGCCACCGTCCCTTTCATTGCCCGCTATCGTAAGGAACGCACCGGCGAACTCGACGAGGTGCAGGTTCGCACCCTCGAGGAGCGCTATGCTTATTTCAAGGAACTCGAAGAGCGCAAGACCACCGTTCTCTCCACCATTGCCGAGCAGGGCAAGCTGACGGACGCGCTCAAGGGGCGCATCGAGAACTGCCGGCAGAAAAACGAGCTCGAGGACCTCTACCTGCCTTACAAGCCCAAGCGTCGGACCAAGGCAACCATTGCCCGGGAGCGGGGGCTTGAGCCCCTGGCCGATGTGATCGCCGCCCAGCAACCCGGCGGGGGCTCCCTGGAAGAAATCGCCCAGAACTTCGTCGATCCGCAGAAGGATGTTCCCGATGCCGCCGCGGCCCTGGAGGGGGCCGGCCATATTCTGGCCGAGCGCCTCTCCGAGGATGCGGATGTGCGGGCTCTGGTGCGGCGTTTATCCTGGGATCAGGGGATTTTCGTCTCCAAGGTCGCTCCCGAGAAGGTGGGGGCCGTTACCAAGTTCGAGATGTACTACGAGTACCAGGAGCCCCTGCGGCTGATCCCTTCCCATCGCATGCTGGCCATGCGTCGTGGGGAGAAGGAGGAGGTCCTGCGGCTTTCGCTGATGGCTCCGGAAGAAGAAATCCTCAAAGGGGTTCAGGTCAAGCTGATTGCCGGCCAGAATCCGTATGTCAATTTTCTGCAGGGGGTGGCCGTCGATGCCTATCGTCGTCTGCTCGCTCCTTCCATCGAGGTGGAGCTTCGCCTCGAGGCCAAGAAGGCGGCTGATGAGGCCGCCATCCAGGTTTTCGCCGACAACCTCAAAAACCTGTTGTTGCTGCCTCCGGCCGGAAGCCTGAAGGTTCTCGGCGTCGACCCCGGCCTGCGCACCGGGTCGAAGCTGGCCGTGGTGGACGAGACGGGCCGCTACCTGGAAAACGTCACCATCTATCCCCACACCGGCGCCGGCAAGGTGGCTCCGGCCAAAGCCGACCTGCTCCGGCTTCTGAAAACCCACGCCATTGAGATGATCGCAATCGGCAACGGGACCGCCAGCCGCGAGATGGACCTGTTTGTCCGCGAGACCCTTCGAGAGGCGGGCCTGAAGCTGCCCGTGGTCATCGTCAACGAGGCGGGGGCCAGCGTCTACTCCGCCTCCGATATCGCACGCGAAGAGTTCCCCGATCTCGACCTGACCGTCAGAGGGGCGATCAGTATCGCCCGGCGTCTCCAGGACCCGCTGGCCGAACTGGTGAAGATCGATCCCAAGAGCATCGGTGTCGGGCAATACCAGCACGACGTCAACCAGGCGGCGTTGAAGAAGGCGCTGGATGCCGTGGTGGAGAGCTGCGTCAACTATGTCGGCGTCGACCTGCAGACGGCGTCCTGGGCCCTGCTGTCTTACGTTTCGGGCATCGGGGAGTCGCTCGCCCGGGCGATTGTCCGTTACCGGGACGAGCATGGCGCTTTCGCCACCCGCCGCGCCCTGCTCAAGGTACCGCGTTTCGGCGAGAAAGCTTTTGAACAGGCCGCCGGCTTTTTACGCATCCGTCAGGGGACGAATCCGCTCGACAACACGGCGGTTCATCCCGAGAACTACGTGCTGGTAGAGAAGATGGCCTCCGATCTCGGCGTCTCGGTGGACAAGCTCGCCGCCAACGACGAGCTGATAGCAAAGATCGATCTGAAGCGTTATGTCCAGGGCGACGTGGGGCTGCCGACCCTGCGCGACATCGTCGCCGAACTGAAAAAACCGGGACGGGATCCGCGCGACAGCTTCCAGGCGGTGGCTTTCCGCGAGGATGTCACCGAGATCGGCGACCTGAAAGAGGGGATGCTTCTGCAGGGAACGGTGACCAACGTGGCGGCTTTCGGGGCTTTTGTCGACATCGGTGTCCATCAGGACGGCCTGGTGCACGTCAGCCACCTCGCCGACCGTTTTGTCAAAGATCCGAACGAGGTGATCAAGGTCGGGGAGATCGTCAAGGTGAAGGTTC
The DNA here is from genome assembly GCA_003250235.1 of Desulfuromonadaceae bacterium. Lineage (GTDB taxonomy): Bacteria > Desulfobacterota > Desulfuromonadia > Desulfuromonadales > SZUA-540 > SZUA-540. The sequence continues at coordinate 4,222 of QKGY01000015.1, read as the reverse complement.
TTTCCGTGGACGTGCCGAGGCGCCGGATCAGTCTCTCCATCAAGGAGGCCCTGCCCGAGGGGGGCGGTGCCGCCAGACCCCGCCAGGAGAAGCCGCGGGAGAAAAAGCCCGTCCGGGACGATGTCGGGGCCTGGGAAAAAGCCGGCTTTCGCGTGAAAAAATGATATGCTCAGGGAAAAACAGCGGACGGGAATGAACCGATGACCCAGAAACTGGTGGATCTGCACCTTCACTCAACCTGTTCCGACGGGCTCTATGAGCCCAGGGAAGTCGTGCGCCGTGCGGCCAGAGCCGGGCTTGCCGCCATCGCTCTGGCCGACCACGACAATATAGACGGAATCGACGCGGCCATAGAGGCCGGGGGCGAACTGTCGGTCGAGGTGCTCTCCGGGGTCGAGCTGTCGGTTGTCTGGGAGGGGTATAGCGACATTCACCTGCTCGGTTACGGGTTTGATCATCATTGCCCCGAGCTGGTCGAAGCCCTGGCGTCGTTCAGGGACTTCAGAGCCCGGCGCAACGAGATGATCGTGGAGCGGGTCAACGACAAGCTGGTTTCGGAAGGGCGTGCCCCCCTGGATTTCGCAACGGTTGCGGCCAAAGCGGGCGGTACCCTCGGGCGGCCGCATATCGCCATGGCCCTTCAGGAGAAGGGGTACGTGCGCGGGACGGAAGACGCCTTTCAGCGCTATCTGATCCCTTGCAACGTGGATAAACGCTATTTCCCCATCTCCGATGCCATGGCCCTGATCCGCAAGGCGGGGGGCGTGACGGTGCTGGCTCATCCCCCCTTCATCACCACCGACCGGGAGGTGTTCCTCCGCCTTCTCGAAACCTTTGCCGCGCTGGGGCTGGATGGCATCGAGGCCTATAACTCCGGATCGAACCTCGATGAGATCGACTGGTATATCACCCAGGCCCGGCGGCGGGGACTGATCGTCACGGGGGGCTCCGATTTCCATGGCCCCGACAAGGGGAACATCGGTATCGGCATCGGCCGCGGTCAACTCAAAATCCCCTACAGCTGCGTCGAGGAGATCCGCCAGGTGCTGCAGCGGCGCTCCGATGCCGAGGGCTAGGAAAGGGACCCATGTCTGTCTCATATCACTTTTTTGCCACCGCCCCCAAAGGGCTGGAGGCGCTTCTTGCCGACGAGCTTCGGGAGCTGGGGGCCCAGGATGTACGGGAAACCCGCGCCGGAGTAGGTTTTACCGGCTCCATGGAGACCGGATACCGGGCCTGCCTGTGGTCCCGCCTGGCCAGCCGCATCCTGCTGACCCTTGTCAGTTTCCAGGCGGAGAGCTACGAAGCGCTATACAGCGGCGTGCAGATCCTCGACTGGCGCGAGCACCTGGCCGAGGGGGGGACGCTGGCCGTGGACGCCACCTGCCTCCAGTCGCCGTTACCGCACAGCCAGTATGCCGCCCTCAAGGTGAAGGACGCCATCGTCGATCAGCTCCGGGATCTTCGGGAAGAGCGTCCGTCGGTGGATCTTGAACGGCCATCGATACGGGTTCACGTACACAGCCAGCGCGACCAGGTGACGCTCAGCCTCGATCTTTCCGGCGAGAGCCTGCACCGCCGCGGCTATCGGGAGGAGCAGGTCCTGGCCCCCATGAAGGAGAACCTGGCCGCTGCCGTTCTGCTGCGTGCCGGCTGGCCGGCGATTGCCGCCGAGGGGGGTGCGCTGATCGACCCGATGTGCGGATCGGGAACTCTCCCCATTGAAGCGGCGCTGATGGCCGGGGATATCGCGCCGGGACTCACCCGCACCTATTTCGGATTCCTCGGCTGGAAAGGGCACAATGCCGCGTTGTGGCAGAATCTGCTCGACGAGGCCGAAGGTCGCCGCCGGGCGGGGGTGTCTCATCTTCCCCCCCTGTTCGGGTTCGATGCGGATGGCACCGCCGTCAGGGCCGCTCAGGCAAATGCCCGGAGGGCCGGCCTCGAGCCCGTCGTCTTCTTTGAAAAAAGGGACCTGGCAGCGCTGGAGTTACCGCCTTCGGTGACGACCGGGACCGGATTGCTGATCACCAATCCTCCATACGGAGAGCGCCTGGGTGAAGTCAACCAGCTTCGGACCCTTTATGCCCAACTGGGAGAGCGCCTCAAAATCGGTTTTTCAGGATGGAAGGCCGCCGTTTTTACCGGCAATCCTGAGCTGGCCAAAAACATGGGGCTGAGGGCCCGGCGCAAGAACAGCCTGTTCAATGGCGCTCTGCCCTGCCAGTTGCTGCATTTCGAAATCGAGCCCCACTGGTTTTTCGGCGCGTCGCTTTCCGAGGAGTCCCTCAGTGCCTCCAAAACCCCCGGCGCCGAGATGTTCGCCAACCGGATTCGCAAGAATCTGCGCACCCTGGGGCGCTGGGCGAAGCAGAACGGGATCTTCTGCTACCGCCTTTACGATGCCGACATGCCCGAATATGCCGTTGCCGTCGATGTGTACGGCGATTGGGTGCATGTGCAGGAATACGCCCCTCCGGCCTCCGTCGATGCCCGACAGGCGGGTATCCGTTTGCGGGAGATTCGCAGTGTCCTCCCCGATGTCCTGCAGGTGCCGGTCTCAAACGTGGTGTACAAGATACGGCAGAAGCAGAAGGGGAGCGGCCAGTACGAGAAGTTGGGGCAGCGGCAAGAGCAGATCAAGGTCGGCGAGGGGGGCTGCAGCTTCCTGGTCAATCTGACCGACTATCTGGATACCGGGCTTTTTCTGGACCACCGCCTGACCCGGCAGATGATCGCTGAGTTGGCCCGCGGACGGCATTTCCTCAACCTCTTTGCCTATACCGGTTCGGCGACGGTGTACGCCGCCAAAGGCGGAGCGGCATCGACCACCACCGTGGACATGTCGCGAACCTACCTGGAGTGGGCACGTAAAAACATGGCCGCCAACGGTTTTACCGGGCCGCAGCACACGTATCTTCAGGAGGACTGCCTCAAGTGGCTGGAGCGCTGTCGGCAGCGGTTCGATCTCATTTTTCTGGATCCGCCGACTTTTTCCAACTCCAAGTCCATGACTGGAAGCTTCGATATACAGCGCGACCATGTTCGCTTGCTGCGCGAAACGGCCAAATTGCTGCAACCGGGCGGGGTGCTGATTTTTTCAAACAACAACAGGCGCTTCAAGATGGATCAGGAAGCGTTGTCCGAACTGCGGATCGAGGACATCACGGCGAAAACCCTGCCGCGCGACTTCGAACGCAACCCGCGTATCCATAACTGCTGGAAGATTCAAAAGCGATAAAAACCGATCCCCTGTTTCTGTATCGACCACCGTCTGCCTGAAGGCCTGAGCCCCGGTTGACGGGGCTCGGCAGCTTTTTGCGGGGGCATGTCCGGAGTGGGGGGATAGAGGAGAAAAAATGCCGACGATCGATGACGTGAAATCCTATCTCGCAGAGCGTGAGATCGATGTTCTTGAATTTGAAGCGCACACGCCGACCTGCGAAACGGCTGCCGCCGCCGTTGGTTGCCGGCCGGCACAGATTGCCAAGAGCGTTCTGTTCCTGGTCGGGGATCGCCCGGTTCTGGTGGTGACCTGCGGGGATCAGCGGGTCAAGAGTTCTAAGCTCAAGCAGGCCACCGGTTTTTCGGGCAAAGTGCGTCTGCCAGCCGCCGAAGAAGTAATCCGCCACACCGGGTACGCCCCCGGTGGCGTCTGCCCCTTTCTGCTCTCCCCGGAACTTCCACTTCTGCTGGACCCCTCCATGGCGCGTTTTGACCGGGTCTATGCGGCAGCTGGCAATGATCACTCGGCCGTGCCGGTGACGTTGAACCAGTTACAGGAAATCACCGGAGGCCGTCTGGCAGAGGTTTGCGATCCGATCGAGGGGTAGAGCTGGGGAGCGGGCATTGTAATTGCAAAAACTCTGGGCAGCTCTCTCCGGCTGGATCCTAAGGCCAAAATGCCGACGGGGCCTTTGGGGAGACTTTTCAGAGAGTCTGGGAGTTTCTTGTCGATGCGTCGTCCCCTGTTTTGCGCAATCCTCACAACGATCGTTCTGCTGCTTTTCTCGCCCGCAGGGACCAGGGCCATGCAGGGGCATCTTGCGTTGCCCCCTGGACTTCGTGCCGACACGATCCTTATCGAAAAGTCGGAGCATCTGCTGACCCTTTACTGCGATGGCCAGAAGCTCAAGAGCTATCGGATCGCCCTGGGGAGGAAACCGCTCGGTGCCAAAGTCCGTGAAGGCGACATGCGCACTCCCGAGGGACGCTACCGGAT
>QKGY01000006.1 GCA_003250235.1 Desulfuromonadaceae bacterium | reverse complement strand
CGCCCTGCTCGGAACCGTTCTGGCTCTGGCTCATCCTGAAAACAGCCGTCTTCACTGGGCCTGGGCGGTGCCCGGCGCCGAATTCCTGCTGCAGGTCGATGCTCTCACGGCGGTCTTTCTTTTTCCGCTTTTTCTCGTTGTGGCCACCGGAGCGGTCTACGGGCTTGGCTATTGGCCGCAGCACCGCTATCCGCAGAACGGCCGCAAGCTGCGTCTTTTTTACGGTCTGATCGCCGGGTCCATCATTTTGCTGCTGGCCGCCCGCAATGCCCTGCTGTTTCTTTTCGCCTGGGAAGCCATGGCGCTTTCCGGATTTTTTCTCATCACCACCGAAGATGAAAAGGAGGATTCCCGCCGCGCCGGTCTGATCTACCTGGCGGCGACCCATACGGGGACCCTGGCCCTCTTTGCCCTTTTTGCCCTTCTGGCGCGCATGACCGGAAGCTTCGCCTTCCCCCATGCGGCCAGTCTGGCGTCCTCCGGGTTGGGCACGGCGGTGTTTATTTCCGGACTGGTCGGTTTCGGCATGAAGGCCGGCATCATGCCCCTGCACATCTGGCTGCCCGGCGCCCACGCCGCGGCTCCCAGCCACGCTTCGGCTCTGCTTTCGGGGGTCATGATCAAGACGGGCATCTACGGCCTGGTGCGTCTGACCTCGTTTTACGCCCACATCCCGGTGAGCTGGGGAGCGGGTCTGCTGGTGCTGGGAGTGATCTCGGGGGTCCTGGGGGTCGCCCTGGCTCTGGCCCAGCACGACATCAAGCGCCTGCTCGCCTACCACAGCGTGGAGAATATCGGCATCATCGTTCTGGGGTTGGCGGTGGCTCTGCTCGGCAGAAGTTTCAATCAGCCGGTCCTGTGCCTTCTGGGGATTTGCGGCGCGCTGTTGCACACGATCAATCACGGTCTTTTCAAGTCCCTGCTCTTTCTCGCCGCAGGCTCGGTGATCCATGCCACGGGCACCCGGGAGATGGACCGTATGGGAGGCCTGCTGCGCCCCATGCCGTGGACGGCGGCCTGCTTTCTCGGCGGTGCCGTGGCGATCAGCGGCCTGCCGCCCTTCAATGGATTTGTCAGCGAGTGGTTGATCTACCTAGGTGCTTTCCGTTCCCTGGAGGGGAGCGGTCTCGGCAGCCATCTGGCCGTATTGGCGGCTCCGGCTCTGGCGCTGATCGGCGGGCTGGCGCTGGCCTGCTTCGTCAAGGTTTTCGGGGTTGTCTTTCTGGGGGAATCCCGTGTTGCGCAGACGGCTTCGGTACATGCCGCTCCCCGCTCGATGCGTGTGCCGATGCTGGCCCTGCTGCTCGCCTGTGCCTGGATCGGCCTGCTGCCCTGGACGCTGGCCCCGCTGCTGCAGCAGGCGGCCTCTTCCTGGTTTCCTCCCCTAGCTGCCCTGGATCTGGCCGCTCCGCTGGCGCCCTTGACGATGATCGGCGCTTCGGGCTGGGTGCTGCTGCTTCTGCTTGCCGGGATCTGGTTCTGGTTCTGGCTGCGCCGGCGTTGTCCGCACCCTTCCCGCGAGGTCGCGACCTGGGGGTGCGGATTTTCGTTTCCCTCGTCGCGGATACAATACAGCGCCTCGTCCTTTGCCGACTTCCTTGTCGGGCTGTTCCGGTTCGCTTTGCGGACCGAGCGCCACGAACACCCGTCCCAAAGCCTTTTTCCCGGCGGGACGACCCTGGCCAGTCACACCCCGGATCTTGTTCTCGACCGTGTCATCCTGCCGGTCAGCGGCGCCCTGGCCTGGTTTTTCAGTCTTCTGAGGACTCTCGTTCAAAACGGGAGGTCCAATTTTTATCTGCTCTACGTGGCGTTAACGCTGTTTGCCCTGCTGGTATTTATCGCCTGCTATTGAGGAGGCCTGAATGGTTGTTGATGGGATAATTCACCTGGTATTGCTTCTGGTCTTCGCGCCCTTGTTGCAGGGGGTGATCACCAGGACCAAGGCGCTGTTTGCCGGTCGTACCGGAGCCCCCCTGCTGCAGCCCTATTACGATCTGGCCAGGCTCTGGCGTAAGGGGTTCGTCCTGAGCCGCACCACCACCTGGGTCTTTCTGGCCGGGCCGGTGGTCGGAGTGGCCGTGCCGATCTTGGCCTCGCTGCTGCTTCCCTTCGGGGGGCTGAGGGCCCCCGTTTCCTTTGAGGGGGACCTGATCCTCTTCGTCTATCTTTTCGCCCTGTCCCGCTTTTTCGTGGCGTCCGCGGCGCTTGATACCGGATCGAGTTTCGAAGGCATGGGGGCGGCGCGGGAGGTGACTTTCTCCTGCCTGGCCGAACCCACGGTGCTGTTCTCCCTGATCGTGCTGGCCCGGCTGTCCGGAGGGCTTTCCCTCGGCGGCCTGCTCGGCCCGGGGTTGAACGCCGCCTGGATTACGGCAGCGGCCCCCCTCGGACTGATCGTCGTCTGTCTTTTCGTGGTGCTGCTGGTGGAGAATTCCCGCATTCCCTTCGACGATCCCAACACCCACCTCGAATTGACCATGATCCATGAGGTGATGGTTCTCGATCACAGCGGCCCGGCCCTGGGCATGGTCCTGTACGGAAGCGCTCTCAAACTGATGGTCCTCGGTTCCGTCATCGTGCGCCTGGCGCTGCCGCTGCAGACGGGCTACCGGTTTTCCGATGCCCTGGTCTATCTTGCCGGTCTGATCCTGCTGGCTGTTCTGATCGGTATCGTGGAATCGACCATGGCCCGCCTTCGCCTGGTCCGGGTTCCCCAGGTCCTGATCGGCACCATGCTGATTTCGATTTTTGCCCTGGTGCTGGTGCTCCGCTAAAACGGGCTGTCGCCCCTGGAGAGTAGAGTCATGATTGAATTGAGCAACCTCTGTCTGCTGCTGGTGATTCTGATCAATTTTTTTACCCTCGGCAGCGCCCGCCTGGTGGCGTGCATCCGGGCCGTGGCCCTGCAGGGCGCCCTGATTTCCCTGCTCCCCTGCCTGGCGCATGGGATCAGCGGGCACACCCTGATGCTGTTCGGGTCGGCCTTTGCCTTCAAGGGGGTGTTCATCCCCTGGCTGCTGCTTCGGGCGATTCGCGAGGTTCGCATCCGCAGAGAGGTCGAGGCGATCATCGGCTTTGTCCCCACGCTGATCATCGGGGCGATGTTGACGGCCGGCGCGTTCATTTTCGCGGATTTTCTGCCGCTGTTTCCCGAGCATCAGGGCGGGCTCTATGTCCCGACCTCCCTCGCGACCCTGTTCGCCGGCTTTATGCTGCTCATGTCGCGGCGTAAGGCCATTACCCAGGTTCTCGGCTATCTCATGCTGGAGAACGGCATCTTCATTTTCGGCATGCTGCTGACCGAAGCGATGCCGCTGATGGTCGAAGCCGGCGTGCTGCTCGACCTGCTGGTCGGCATTTTTGTCATGGGGATCGTGATCAACCAGATCAACCGGGAGTTCTCCTCTGTCGATACGGCCCGTCTGTCCGCTTTGAAGGAATAACGCCATGCTGATACTGATGATCCTCTTTCCTTTGCTGCTCGCCGGCATTGCCGTGGTCCTGCCCTGGTATCGCATCCGGAGCTGGCTGCTGCCGCTGGGAGGCGCCGTGCAGTTCGCGCTGGCCGTCGCGGCGGTGAGTCGGGCCACCGCGGCTCCTGCCCCCTGGATCGGTCTCGATGCCCTGTCCCAGCTGGTGCTGCTGGTGACGAGCCTGCTCTATTTCGGCTGTTCGATCTATGCCGTCGAATACCTGAACCTTCATTCGGAGCGGGGAAACCGCATGATGGTCGCCTGTCTGCTGGTTTTCCTCTCTGCCATGACCCTGGCGGTTTCGGCCCGCCACCTGGGCCTGCTGTGGATGGCCGTAGAGGCGACGACCATCGCCAGCGCCCCGCTGATCTACTACAACCGCAACCGTCTCTCGATCGAGGCGACCTGGAAGTATCTGATCATCTGTTCCGTCGGCATCGCCTTGGCCATGCTGGGGATTTTGTTCGTCGCCTATTCGGCCCTCGGCAACGGGGTGCCGATCAGCCTTCAACTCGATCAGCTGCTGCGCACCGGCCCGACCCTGGCCCGGCCCTGGCTGCATGCCGGATTCGTCTTCATGCTGGTCGGGTTCGGCACCAAGATGGGGCTGGCGCCGCTGCACAGCTGGAAGCCGGATGCGTACGGCGAGGCGCCGGGACTGGTGGGCGCTCTTCTGGCCGGCGGGCTGACCAGCGTGGCGTTTCTCGCCATCCTGCGAGGCGTGCAGATTATGGGCGCCGCCGGGGATCTGGCCATGGCCCGGCACATGCTACTCGGTATGGGCCTCTTTTCGTTGCTGGTGGCGGCGGTGTTCATGGTGCGCCAGGGGGATATCAAGCGGATGCTCGCCTATTCGAGCGTCGAGCACATGGGGCTGCTGGCGGTGGGGGTGGGCATCGGCGGGCTGGCCACCTTCGGCGCTCTGCTGCATCTGATCAACAACGCCATGACCAAGGGCTGCCTGTTTCTGTCCGCCGGCAATATCCACCGGGCCTTTGCCAGCAAACGCCTCGGGGACGTCCGGGGCGCGATGTCGGTGCTGCCGGTATCGAGCGGTCTGTTTCTGGCGGGCTTTCTGGCGATCACCGGTTCCCCGCCCTTCGGTCCTTTTCTCAGCGAGTTCACCATGCTGCGGGGAATTTTCGCCGGGGGGCCGATGTGGGTCGGCGGACTCGTTCTGACCCTGCTCGCCATCATCTTCATCGGCATGGGGGCTACGGTCCTTTCGGTCACCCAGGGGGAATCGAACATCCCGCAGATTCATTTTCCGGACCGCGTCATGCTGGCGGCCCCGCCGATGCTCATGCTTCTGGTCGTTCTGGGGCTCGGCCTCTATCTGCCCGAGCTTCTGCAGCGCCTGCTTGAAGACGCCGCTGCCCTGCTGGAGGTGAAGCCATGACAGGAACCTTGAAAAACGGGATGGCGTTACCTCTGAATACCGTTCCGATTCTGGAGTATGAGGTCTTTCAGGACGCCCTGAAAAAGGATCTCGCCGCACAGGGGCGGGTCGCGGCTTATTTCGGCCGTGCTGCCGGCGAAGAGGTGGAACTCTTCGCCCTGATCGCCCATGACTGGAAGGGGGAGTTGCAGCTTTTGCGTTCGCGGGTCGGAAAGCGTTTCCCGTCGCTGACCCCCGAGATTCCTCAGCTCCATCTTTTTGAGCGGGAGGTTGCCGAACAGTTCGGCGTCGTCCCGCAGGGGCACCCCTGGTTCAAGCCGGTGCGGTTTCAGCGGGGCTACATCGCCGGACGGGACGCCTGGGGGCGCGATACGAATCCGCATCCCGTACCGGGCGACATGGACTTCTACCGGGTCGAGGGGGAAGAAGTGCATGAGGTGGCCGTCGGTCCTGTGCACGCCGGGGTTATCGAGCCGGGGCATTTCCGTTTCCAGTGCCACGGCGAGAGGGTGTTGCACCTGGAAATATCCCTGGGGTTTCAGCATCGCGGCGTGGAGACGTTACTGACCGGCGGGCCGCACGCGGGTTCCATCCAGATGATGGAGGCCGTTGCCGGCGATACCACCGTCGGGCATGCCGGAGCCTTTTGCCGGGTTCTCGAGGGCCTTTCCGGGTGCAAAATTCCGGTTCGGGCCGAGGTGCTGCGCGCCGTGGCCCTGGAACTGGAGCGCCTGGCCAATCATGTCGGAGACATCGGCGCCCTGGCGGGGGATGTAGGTTTCCTGCCGACGGCGAGCTTCTGCGGAAGGATTCGCGGTGATTTTCTCAACCTCAGCGCCGAGCTTTGCGGCAGCCGCTTCGGTCGCGGCATGATTCGTCCCGGAGGGGTCGGTTTCGATGTCGATGAGACCCTGGTCCAGTCCCTGCTGAAGCGGCTGGAGAGCATGGAGCGTGATACCCGGGGCGCTATCGAGCTGTTCTTCGACAGCCCCTCGGCGCTGGCCAGGCTGGAGGGAACCGGCAAGGTCAGGGTTGAGGATGCCGAGCAGCTGGGACTGGTCGGCATGGCGGCCCGCGCCTGCGGGCTGGTGATCGACACCCGTCTGCACCATCCCTGCGGCGCCTACAGGCAGAGCTTCGACCATGTGGTGAT
>QKGY01000353.1 GCA_003250235.1 Desulfuromonadaceae bacterium | reverse complement strand
GGGTAACGGATCTGGGGAAACTGCGGGGGTTGTCTTCGCTGGCGGACGATGAAGGGTTCCGGGCGCGCTGGCAAAGCATCAAACGGGCGAACAAGGATCGCCTGGCCCAGCAGGTGCGAAGCCGGTGCGGCGTGGATTTCCCCCTTGATGCGCTTTTTGATGTGCAGGTCAAACGCATCCATGAATACAAGCGGCAGCTGCTCAACATTCTGCACGTCATCCACCTGTACGATCGCCTCAAACGCGGTGATGCCGAGGACTGGACCCCCCGCTGCGTGCTGATCGGCGGCAAGGCGGCGCCCGGTTACGCCACCGCCAAGCGGATCATCAAGCTGATCAACAACGTCGCCACGCAGATCAATCAGGATACCGATATCGGCGACCGCCTGCGGGTGGCCTTTTTCCCCAATTACGGGGTCTCGGCCATGGAGGTCATCTGCCCGGGCACCGACCTGTCCGAGCAGATTTCCACCGCCGGCAAGGAAGCCTCGGGGACGGGAAACATGAAGTTCATGATGAACGGAGCCCTGACCATCGGGACTCTGGATGGCGCCAATATCGAGATTCTCGAAGAGGTCGGGGAGGACAACTTCTTCCTGTTCGGTCTGACGGCGGAACAGGTGGAGACGATGCGTCCCCATTACGATCCCAATGCGATCATCGAAGCCGATGCCGATCTGCGGCTTCTGGAAAGCGGTCATTTCAGCCAGTTCGAGCCGGGGTTGTTCGATCCGATCATCCAGGCGATTCGCAATCCTGCTGATCCCTGGCTGGTGGCCGCGGATTTTCGCAGCTATGTCGAGGCTCAGAAAAGGGTGGCGGCTGCCTACCGAGACCCGGAGCGCTGGACCCGTATGAGCATCCTCAATACGGCGGCCAGCGGCCGGTTTTCCACCGATCGGACCATTACCCAGTACGGCGAAGAAATCTGGCGTCTTTCCCCCGTTGAGGCGGCTCTTTAGACGCGATAGAGTTTTTTGCCGGGGTGACTCACAGCGTCGTGCCGTAGTGAGGTGAAGGGGGGTACTAAATCTGTTGTTTTTAGAGGTATGGATATAGAAAGACGTTGAAAGACAAGAAGGCCGATCTTGTTATGGAGATCGGCCTTCTTGTTGCCGATAAATTTAGATTTTTTCTCCCCAGATCTTGGCGCTGCGATTGATCTTCTTGCGCACTGTCGTCCATTCCCCGTCAACACTGAACACCGATTCCGGCAAAGCCTTCAACATTTTTTGATACAGAGTCCAAGAAACCGTGAAGGTCAGTTCGTCGGTTTTCATGTACTTTCTTGCCGAAGGATCGAAGCCGCCGAGGACGGCTTTTTCAACCCCCTGTTCCTGGTAGTACAGGGGCCAGGCGATCACGTTGGTACATCCTGCCCCGAAGGGGGACGCCACACTGTCAACCTCTCCGGTGGTAAATGTCGTATGGGTGAACAGGCCGCTCAACACTTCGGGGCGGGCAAAGAAGATGACAAATTCCGGCTGCTCGTTGCCCGAAAAGAGAGATAAGGGTTTGAAGAGGCAGTATTTCCCCGGGGCCTTTCGGGGGTTGACCGTATCCAGAAATTTTCGCATGGATTCGGGAGAGGGCAGGTAGCGCTCACCGTGAATAGGGGTCCCCTGAAACCCTGTGGTCACATAGTGCTCGATGAACCTGAGGTTGGGCTTCATCATGGAGCAGTAGAAAGAACCGCCGGGGCACCCGTACTCTTCTGTGGAGATATAGGCGGTACCCTTTTTTTTCCGAGCCAGCCAGATGTTGCCTATGACGCAGGAGAAATTCTGGAAGACCGCCTGCATGTCGATTTTTCCCTGCTCTTCCAACTCGCGTGTGATGGTTGGGCCAGGTTTGGGGCCAAAGGCGTTTTCCGGCTTGGTGTCGGCGTAATAGACGCCGATGGGCTCTTCATCTAGGCCGAGGTGGCCAAGGAAGGTTTGTGTGTCCTCAAGGATGGATTTTTCGATCATGATAAGGTCTCCTTCTGGTTGAACGTGAGGGGTTACTGTGCGGGGTGCACGATGAAGTTAAGCGTTATTGGGGTGGGTTGTATATACAACTAATGGCGCACTGTTCTCCGAACCGTCTATCTGGAGGCTCCCCCCAGATTCTTTATGAGGCGTGACAGCAGAGACCTTGAGGCAATTCTCTCGCTCTCGCTCATGCCGGCTTGGGCTTCCTCGTGAATGGCTCTGGCGATCGTCGCGCACTGCTCTGCGGTTTCAAGGGCCTTCGGAGTTGGCGTTACGAGTTTCTGCCTGCTGTCGTTCAGGTCTTTGGTTCGTACGATCCAGCCGCGCTTTTCAAGACCGTCCGTGAGGCGGCTCATGCTCGACTTCTCAAGATGGAGACGTTCCCCAAGCTGCCCCTGGGTCATGGCCCCCTCGTTAAGCAGGATGATAATGGCACCCCATTGTTCGGAGGTCATCTCGATACCCGCAGCCTTGAGCCTCGTGGCGAGCGTATTGCTCAATAGCCGGCTCGCGATGCCGGTCAAGTAACCCAGCGATTGATTATGGTCATAGGAAAACGTCATAGTTTGGTTGTATATGCAACCAACTGTTTTTGTCAAGAACTCATTTTTTCACCGATAGGGGGGGCGATCTGTCGAGAGGAAGGCGGGTAAATAAAAAGCCACCCTTTTGAAAAATAAAAGGGTGGCATTGAAGGAACTGGCGTATTACACGCGGGCTTTACTGATAGACCGGGAACTTGCTGGCATCGCCATAATCCTTGATCTTTTCCATGCCCTTCAGCGCGGTCATATCCTCATTCGAGATCTCAAAATCGACGTCCGCATTGTTTTTCATGTGCTCGGGGTTTGCGGTTTTGGGAATCGGCAGAAGATCGAGCTGCAAGGTGTAACGAATGCAGAGTTGCGGCACGGAAACGCCATATTTTTTCGCCATCTGAACAAGTTGGCTGTTCTTGAACAGTTCTCCATGCCCTATCGGCGAATAGGCCTCGACGAGCAGCCCTTTGTCCTGCGAATACGTGATCAGCTCATGCGGGGTATTGGTCACGTGGGCGAGGATCTGATTGACAACCGGTGCCACGGAACAGGATTTCAGGATGTTATCGATGTCCTGTTGCTGAAAGTTGGACAAGCCGATGGCGCGGATCTTCCCTGCCTTTTGGGCATCTTCAAGCGCCCGCCATGCGTCCTGGTTCCCTTTGAAAAAGCGGTCGCTCTGTCCAAATTTGTCCCAGGGCTGCGGGCTGTGAATAATCATCAGGTCCACATAATCGAGCCCCATGAGCTGCAAAGAGCCATCGATCGCCGCAACCGAATCCTGATAGGATTTATATCGGGCCGAAAGCTTGGTGGTCAGGAAGATTTCGTTGCGACTGACGCCGCAGGCTTTGATTCCCGCAGCAACCTCTGCTTCATTGAAATAATCCTGTGCGGTATCAATGTGTCGATAGCCTATTTTCACGGCATCCTTCACGGCCTTTTCAGCATCCGCCTTGTCGATAAGCCAGGTTCCGAGGCCCATTTTGGGGATTTCAATGCCGTTGGCGAGGGTATAGGTTTCCTGTAAAATCATGATGATGTCTCCTTTCTCACGACTTTGAATGTCTGCACTTGGCAGTCAAGCCCTCTCTATTTCAGCTTGCCGTAAGCGTCTTGATCCACGGGCTCGAGCCATTCGTTCGCCTTGTTTTCTCCCGGTACTTCAACGGAGATATGGACAAACCAGCTGTCTTTGGCGGCTCCGTGCCAGTGCTTGACTCCGGCAGGGATGTGGACGACGTCACCGGCATGCAGCGCCTGGGCGTCCTTGCCGTCCTCCTGATACCAGCCGCGTCCGCCGGTCACGAGGAGGATCTGGCCACCGCCCTTATCCGCTTTGTGGATATGCCAATTATTGATGCAGCCGGGTTCAAAGGTGACGTTTCCCATGACGACCCCTTCGAGACTCAACATATTGAGGTAGCTGGTGCCGGAGAAATATTTAGCGTAAGGGTTCAGTTCGCCTCGGTCAAAAATCACACTATTTGATAGATCTTCGCTCATTTTCATCTCCCTTTTCTGTTCTTATCTCAGCGCTTCGGTGAAAAAGGACATCAGCTTGTCGAACGGGATCATGTCGATTTTATCATACAGGTCGATATGTCTTGCCCCGGGGACAATATAGAGTTCCTTGGGCTCAGCGGCCCTCTCATACGCATCTTCGGTGAAGTAGCGGGAATGCGCTTTTTCGCCCATGATGAAAAGGATGGGCCGTGGCGAGATAGACGTGATGTTGTCCATCAACGGGAAATTCATAAAGGACATGGCGCTCGTCTTGGTGAACGCGGCGATGGAATTGGGATGGTGCCCGCGCTTCATGGCGTAATACTCGAAGAACTCGCTGGTGGTCGGATCGAGTCCCTCCGGGATCGTATCGGCCGGTTCACTGGGAAAGGCCGGGGTCAATTCCGGGGTGCCGTTATCCACGTCTTTCCAGCGCTGTTCGGCCAGCTGGTCAAGGGTCTGATTGCGTTGCTCGTCGGTCATCGCATCTTTCCAACCGTAGCGCATCAGGCGGCTCATGTCGTACATGCTTGCCGTTGCAACCGCTTTGATGCGGTGGTCAACCTGGGCTGCCGTAACGGCAAAGGCCCCGCTGCCACAAAGACCGATCGCGCCGATTCGGATTCTATCGACAAAGGGGAGCGTACCCAGGTAGTCAACACCCGCGCTGAAGTCCTCGACGAAAATATCGGGGGACGAAACCCGGCGGGGTTGACCGCCGCTCTCGCCGTTGTAGGACTCGTCGAAGGCGATCGTCACAAAGCCGCGCTCGGCCAAAGTCTGGGCATAAATACCGGCGCCCTGTTCCTTAACCCCTCCATAAGGGGTGCCCACGACAATGGCGGGATGCTTTTGGGATTTATCCAATCCCTTCGGCAGGTATCTGTCGGCAGACACGGTGATCCCAAAGCGGTTTTTATAGGACACCTTTTCGTGGTTCACCTTGTCGCTCTTCGGGAACGTTTTATCCCACTCAGGACTTTTGGCGGAAAAGGCCGTGCCGGGTATGGCCAGGGCCAGGCACAGCAGGGATGTCGTGAGGGTCTTTGCAAAATGTGCGTTCATGTCAGAATTCCTTTCCGTTCGTTATTTCACAGCCAGCTTGAGAATTTCGGCAATCCTCTGCTGGGGGTAAAGCGGATCCATGCCCCAGAGCTTGGCGTTGCCGAAGGCATTCTCGGCTATCGGGTCAATGTCGTCTGCAGAAAGTCCGGCCTGTGCAAAGGTGACCG
>QKGY01000140.1 GCA_003250235.1 Desulfuromonadaceae bacterium | reverse complement strand
GCGGCGGAGGTGTACAGCGAATATTTCGAAAAGTATCTCAAAACCGCCGAAGCGGCCCTGGAGTATCGCCTTTACGCCATTTTTCAGCGCAAGGGAGATCTGGATATGGCCAGCCGCTGTCTGGAGACGGTGGTCAAGGACGGCAGGACGCCTCCAGCCGTGCGGGAGAAAGGGCTGTTTCAGCTCGGGCGCATGCTGGAAGAAATGGGGTTTGAGGATGCGGCCCGAGACGCCTACCGGCAGTTTGTCGCCGATTTCCCCAAGTCGATGATGGCCCCCAAGGTCCAGGCGCGTCTGGCGGGCTAGAGCGGTTGCATCTTACAGGTGGGGGGATAGGATTAAGATACGATGAGCATCCAACCGATTACGTCCAACACACGTACCTTAAGGGATTTCGACCGCCTGGCGGCCGAGCGTTTTGACACCCTGATCATCGGCGGCGGCATCAACGGTGCCGGGCTCGCCCGCGATCTGGCCCTGCGGGGGCTCAAGGTCGCCCTGGTCGAAAAGGGGGACTTCGCCTCCGGGACGTCGAGCGCCTCGACCAAGCTGGTGCACGGCGGTCTTCGCTACCTGGAAACCTTCGCGTTTCACCTGGTTTTCGAGGCGTGCCGGGAGCGTCGAACCCTGCAGAACATCGCCCCGCACCTGGTACGCCCCCTGCCGTTCTTCATCCCGGTCTATCGGGACGATCCCCGGGCGCTGCTGACCATTCGCGCCGGGCTCACCCTGTACGATCTGTTGGCCCTGTTTCGCAATACCCACCGGCACGAGATCCTTTCGGCGGCCGAGGCGCTGCGGCAGGAACCGGTGCTGCAGGAGTCCGGCCTGGTCGGCGTGGCCCGCTACTGGGATTGCCGCATGGATGACGCCCGGCTGTGCCTGGAGAATATCCTTGCCGCGGTGGAGGCGGGGGCCGTCATGCTCAATTACGCCGAGGCGGTCGGTTTGATCACCCGCGAGGGGCGCACCTGCGGCGCGCGGGTGCGCGACGGCGAAAGCGGCCGGGAGGTGGCCGTCGAAGCCGAGGTCGTGGTCAACGCGGCCGGCCCGTGGCTCGACAGGGTCTGCGCCCTGGACGGGGATCGGCAGACCAAGTTGCGGCCGACTCGGGGAACTCACATCCTGGTGCCGCGGATCAGCCGTGGCGAGGAGGCTCTCTACCTCAGTTCCAAGCGCGACGCACGGCTCTTTTTCGTGATCCCCTGGGGGGGCTATTCCATGATCGGGACCACCGACGTCGATTTCAGCGACGACCCCGACACGGTTCGTCCCACCGAGGAGGATATCGCTTATCTGCTCGCCGAGGCGGGGCGTCATCTGCGGGACTATCATCTCGAACGCAAGGACGTATTGGCGGCGTTCTCGGGTCTTCGTCCCCTGGTGGCCGAGGAAGCTGTCGGAGCTTCGCGGGTTTCCCGAGAGCATCGGATTTTTACCTCCGCCTCGGGGCTGGTTTCCATCGGCGGGGGCAAGTACACCACCTACCGTTCGGTGGCGGAGCAGGTGGCCGACCTGGTGGTGCGTCGCCTGGGACGGGGCGCCAGAACGTGCCTTACCGCGCGTCAGCCGTTACCTGGGGGCGACACGGGGGATTTCACTCTCTACGTGCGGGAGAGGCTGCCCGCCCTGTGCGGGCGGTGCGGGCTGTCTCCGCGCCAGTTGGATGGGTTGCTGAACCTTTACGGCAGCCGCACGGAGCAGGTGCTGGAGCTTGCCCGTCAGGAGCCGGAACTGCTGGAACCGGTGGTGCCCGGCTCGGATCTGCTGGCGGTGCAGGTGGCTTATGCGGCGGACTTCGAGCTGGCGCGAACTCCCGAGGATGTGCTGCGACGCCGCACCCCTCTGGCTATCGGTGCGGGGCGAGGGCTTGCCGAGGTGGAGGCCGTGGCGCAGCTCCTTGCCCGACGGCTTCAGGTGCCTCAGCCCCAATACCAGGCGTGGGTCTCCGCCTATCGTGATCGTTATTCCAGAATCTAGAAAGGATCGCTTATGGATATCAAAGTCAAAAAGGCCAATCCCCTTCAGCAGAAGGTTCCCTGCCTGGTGCTGGGGGTTTTCGAAGGCAAACTCAAAACCTCTCTGCTCAAAGAGCTGGACCTGGCCCTGGCGGGGGCGCTGGGTCGGGCCGTCAGGGATGGGGAGTTTTCGGGCAAGGTCCGTGAGACGTTGCTTTTTCACACCGGCAAAGGCTTTTCGGCCGAAAGGGTGATGCTGGTCGGTCTGGGCAAAGAGAAAAACGCCGGTCTGGAATATCTTCGCCAGGCGGCCGGGGCGATGGTCGGGGCGTTGCAGGCACGGCGCCTCACCGTTTTTGCCACGGACCTGGTGCAATGTCCCCTGAAGGGGACCTCTTTGGCGGCACGGGCGCAGGCTGTCAGCGAAGCCGTCATCTTGGCTTCCTATCGCTTTGACCGTTTCCGTACGGAAAATACCGAGGATCTGTCTCCGGCACTCAAGGAGGTCCGGCTGCTGGTCGAAAAACCCTCGCTGGTCGCGGAGGCGGAGCAGGGGGTTCAGGATGCCCACTGCATCTGCCGAGGGGTGGTGCTGGCCCGAAACCTCGTCAACGAACCGGGTAACGTGAAATCCCCCGAGTTTCTGGCGGAACAGGCCAGGACTCTGGCCAAGGAGGTGGGGATCGAAGTCACCGTCCTGGAGAAAAAGGCCTTGGTGAAAGAGGGCTTCGGCGGCATGATCGGTGTTGCTCAGGGGAGCGAACGGGATCCCCGTCTGATCGTCCTCGAGTACAAGGGGGGCAACGGAGAGGCCAGACCCATTGTCCTGGTCGGTAAAGGGGTGGTCTTCGATGCCGGTGGCATTTCCCTGAAACCGGCCGAAAAGATGGACGAGATGAAGATGGACATGGCCGGAGGGGCTGCCGTCATGGGGACGCTGCTGGCAGTCGCGGCGATGAAGCTGCCGGTCAACCTGGTCGGTATCGTCCCGGCGGTGGAAAACCTCCCTTCGGGGACGGCTATGCGTCCCGGGGATATCCTCACCTCCCTGTCCGGTCGTACCATCGAGGTTCTCAACACCGATGCCGAGGGACGGCTGATCCTCGCCGATGCCCTGACCTATGCCAAACGTTTCGATCCCCGGGTGGTGATCGACCTGGCCACCCTGACCGGAGCCTGCATCATCGCCCTGGGGCATCACGCCTCAGCGGTGCTCGGCAACCACGACGGGCTGATCCGTCAGCTGATCAAGGCCGGCGAACAGAGCGGCGAGCGCCTCTGGCAGCTTCCGCTGTGGGACGAATACGGCGCTCAGATCAAGAGCGACGTGGCGGATGTTAAAAATACTGGAGGCCGACCGGCCGGCACCATCACGGCGGCGGCTTTTCTGCAGAAATTCGCGGCCGAATTCACCTGGGCGCATCTCGACATCGCCGGAACCGCCTGGGAAGAAAAGGGGCGGCCCTATATCTCCAAGGGGGGGACAGGGGTTGGGGTGCGCCTGCTGGTGCAGTATCTCCGCAAGATAGCCGAAGTTTGAAACCCGTTAATTTTTCGATAGAAGTTGCGGGTATGCCGGTTGACAGACCCTCCTTCGATGCTACCTTATAAAACATGGGGATAACGATGATCGAGGTGACAATTGCTGAGATACTGTGCGTGGTGCGGAAAATACCAGGGGTATGTGGCTGGCGCCGGGCACCAGATTCGAAAGAATCTGAGTGAAATCGATACGGCGACCATCTGTCCCTCTTGTATGACCCGGGTGCTTGAGCAGATGACGAAAGGCTTCCTGCGAAAGATCTGAGTCAGGGGGGGGGCGTCACAACACTGAAGCAGGTTGCAAGGGGCGAGAAACCTTTGGGGGTTTCTCGCCCCTTTTTTGATGGTACACGCCAGGGTATCCAGATCCCAGGAATTTTGTGTTGTATTTGAGAACCTTAAACCGGCGGGTTGCGTCCCGCCAGACGCCTTACTTCTCTTGACGGCCAAGAGAAGTAAGCAAGAGAAGGCCGCCCGGCTTCCTTGCCCTTCGGGTTCCCTGCGCTACGCAGACATTTTGGGGACGGGCAAAAACTTGCTTCGCTTCGGACATTTGCCCGTCTTTTCCCAAAATGTCCACTTCGCTCCGGCGGCGTCAGGCGGGGAAGAAAGCAGACCGGCAAATCAAGGCATTAATTTTAGACCGGAAGTGCATGGCAGGCTAGAGAAATAGATGCACCGAAGGAACAATTTAACCCGTGTGAACGCAGTGAACCCGGGGACGTTGTTTTTCGGTGAACCGAAGTGGTGAACGTCTAGTCCCAGGGGATGGCAGAGGGGCTGACAAACCTTCGCGACAGAAATAGAAGAAGCCATTTTTTGCTTACTTTTTGGTGGCTTGGCCAAAAAGTAAGGCGTCTGGCGGGGCGCAACCCGCCGGTTCTGACTTTGATCCAGCGAAAAGCAATGAAAGCTTCTGGTTCGTTGAAGCCATCCCCACCATCTCCCATCGATGATCCGAAACAACAGTTGACACTCCAAGGGACAACCGTGTAAAAATTGGGCACATTTTTAACAGGAGGTTGGTCTCATACCATGAGCAACGAAGGCAATAAAGTCATCTATTCGATGATCGGC
>QKGY01000241.1 GCA_003250235.1 Desulfuromonadaceae bacterium | reverse complement strand
CGGGTTCCCCGTCAGGGTAACAGTGAGGGTACCGTCCTGGTTCAGAACGGCCGTACCAGGCAGCGTGCCGGAACTTTGCAACACGTTGCTGGCATCGAAATATTCCTCGGTAATGGCGAACGTGTAATTGCCGCCGGTGCCGGTGACGGCAATGGTTTCCTGGGTTGTCCCCTCAGAGATCGTACCGTCAGAGTTGCCGGGATAGGTAATGTAGAAAGTCGGTTGGGCATCCAGCATCGTCGTCGTGAACATGGCGGGAGTGGCCGCGGAGGATATCCACGTCGCCGGGGGAGCGAAATACCAGATGTCGGTCCAGCTGTCGACCCCGTCACTGCCGGCCACGACCAGGTAGTCAGCGGTGCTGCTGCTGGCCGCGAAGGTGATGGTCGGGTTCCCCTCCAGGTTGACGGTCAGGGTCGCATCCGGGTTCAGGACGGCCGTCCCAGGTATGACGACGGTACTTTGCAACACGTTGCTGGCGTCGAAATATTCCTGGGTACCGGTGAGCTGGTAAGTACCACCGGTGCCGGTAACGGCAAAGGATTCCTGAGTGGTCCCCGTTGCGATCGTACCGTCAGGGTTGCCGGGGTAGCTAATGTAGAAGGTCGGTTGGGCATCCAGCATCGTCGTCGTGAAGACGGCGGTAGTGGCCGGGGAGGATATCCACGTCGCCGGAGGAGCGAAATACCAGGTGTCCGTCCAGGTCTCGGTAGCGTAGGTGGCACTGACAGTTATGGACGTCTCGGTTGAACCGGTGAGGGTGAAAACAGTGGGGGTGGGATCCCCCACCGTGAGGGCGGTCAGGGTCCCGTCCTGATTCAGAGTCAGCTGGGCCGTATTGGTAACGCTGCTGACCTGGGTGTTGTTGGTGTCGTAATAGGTGTCGGTGTACTCGACCTGATAGCTGCCGTTGCTGCCGGAAACCACGACGATCACTTCCTGGGTGATGCCGGTTGTCAAGGTGCCGTCGGGATTGCCCGAATAGGAGAGATAGAACGTGGGGAGGGTATCCAGCATGGCTGTGGTAAAGCCCGTGACTGTCGGCGTGGGCGCGGACCCACCGGTGGTGCCGTGATAGGTGTGCAGGAACTCGCGACCGAGAGCATCCCGGGTGTAAACCCGCAGTTCGGTGGAATAGGGAGCATTCACCGAGTCCAGCGAAGAGGTGTCGATGGTCAGCGTCGTGCCGTTGGAAGGCATATCGGCCCAGACATCCACACAGCTGGACCCGTCACAGACCATAAGGGCGAGTTCACTGCTGTGCTGACCGGTCGGAACGCTCCAGCTGACGGGCAAGTCCCCGCCGGCGTCGGGCAACGCATAGAATGCGTCCAGGGTGGCTTGGGTGGCATTGGGGTAAGAAGAGCCGGCCGCGTCCGTCACCGGATCGGCAAGAACCGGGGTGGTGTAGGTGGCCACCGGGGCGCCGATGACTGCCGGCGTAACGGTGTCGAGAGCCGCAGTGTACAGGTCGAACTGGAGGCTGTCGCCAGCCTGGACGAGGGCAGGGTTGAACTCGTTTGCGGCAGAACCGAAGACAATGTAATCGTCCGAATAGTTCCAATCCAGAATAAACAGCTCACCGGCGGTCCCTCCTTCCGGAACGCCCATGTAAACATCGGAGTTCGGCACGGCCTGGCCGTTATGGATGACGGTGACTTTGGCCGAGGCGATCGGAGCCCCGCTGGTGCCGTTGTTGGTAAAGTCGTTATCCCTGACGTCGAGGTTCATCCCGCAGCTGGTGCTGGTAGAGCCGTCCGCCCAGTTGTCGTAATTGCATTGGAAATCATAAGAGCGATCGACAATTTCCTGGTTGCCCCGCATTTCCCACGTGTCGCCGTTTTTCGCCATGTACCAGGTCGCGGGTTCCGGGTCGACGATTCCGTTGTTAGAAAAATTGAAGGTCACAGTGGCCGTTCCGGCCACTTCGTCGAGGGCATCGATAACAACATTCACGAAGCCCATACCGATCAGCGACGGGTCGGTGGTCAGGTTGGTGATGATCTGGTCCTTGCCCTGATCGAAAGCCAGGAAGTCAGCGGCAATAAACGGGCTCAGCTGGGTGCTGTTGGGCAACCCGGCGGCAAACAGAGCCGTGAAATTGGCAAAGGTATTGTAAATGGTCTGTTGAGTGGTCAGCACCACGGCCAGATCCGAGGTCACCGGCAGTACCGTTGCGTTGTCGGTCAGATCCGCAATGTTGTCGGTAATCGACGTGGCATCGATCAGGTTAGTGATCGTGGCAATATCCGAAACCGGATCGACGGAGACCCGAACCATGTCGAGAGCGGCATCGAGCGCTGTATGGTCGGCGCTGAAGGCGGTGTGCAGCAGATCGATGGCCGAACTGACGCCCAACGACGTCAGCACGCTTTGCAGCTTGTCCTGCAGAGCCGTCTCCTGGGCGGCCACTTCTTCCGCTGACAGGCCACTGAAGGTGTCATTGTCGAACAGCGTCTCGGCCAGTTGACCCGCGGCATTGGCGACGATCAGGTCGGTGAAGGGGGTGATGTTGATCGTCTCGCCGACATCGGTTGCTTGCGCAAACGAATGCAGTTTATAGACCCGTCCCCCTACCGAGCCCTCGGCACGCAACATATACGGTGCGGTCATACCCGTAACATCGACCGAATAGTTTCCGTCAGCCTCAATGACGGCTGAAACGGTTTTGACCGGAGTGCTGCTGTCTTTGACGGTTACCTGGCCGATAATGGGGGCCCCGGCAGCCGCTGTTCCGGAAAGCGTGGATACGGTCGGATCGGGCGAGTCGACCAGGGTTGTGGAGTCGGATCCGCCTCCACAGCCGGATAAGACAAGCCCAAGCAGGGCCAAGATTGCCAAAAGTTTTCTCATTGCGTTACTCCTCTCCTAGGTGGGTTGTCATTCATAGACCTTGAGCGTCCCTTTCGGGATGCCTTTTGCGAGTACGTTTCAGGGGTGCTGGATCGGCCCCGGTTGTTTGAGGTTTTCGAAAATGCGAGGAAAAACAAGAAACCAGAGACGGGTTGGCGAGGTCGGCCGAGGCGCTCGTCTCTGTCGATTCCATGACATGACATTCTGTCCGAGGGCGGATGGGTCGCGCCCTCGGATCAAAATCTCTATGTCACGTTAAATTAGCAGAGACGGCTGTTGCAGAAATCACCCATATGGGTGATTTTCGTTCGGGAGGAATGGACTGTCGCCGAGCGACAGGAAAGGAAAAGAAGTGATCAGCAGACTTTTTTCAACACCCCGTCCAGGACTTGATTGAACTCGGCAGGACTCTCCATATGCAGAAAATGCCCGGCGCCGGGGATGAGGACTTCCGTAACGAAGGGGGCGCAATGTTCACGCGCCGATTCGGGGACCGAGGCCCCGTTGATGGCATGAATCGGCACCTGCAGCTCCTCGAACGCGGGACGGGGGTCCCACGCGAGCAGTTCGCGCCACACTGGCAGCGCCCAGGCCGGATCGGATGCGGCCATTTCCCGGATCAACCGCTCCTTGAGAGCCGGCGGGGTTGCCGGGGTAGAGGTCTGTTCGATCAGGTAAGCCATGGCGGCGGGAAAGTTTTGCGCAAACGAGGCGTCAAAAGCCTGAACGGCCTCCGGCGGCAAATAGCCGTAGTCGATGGCGAAGGTGTCCACCAGAACCACGCCGATGGCCGTCTTCCCCAACCGGCGGGCCGTCTCCAGGGCGACGGCGCCGCCCATGGAATGTCCGATCAGGATGACGCGTTCAGCCCCTACCGACCTGACGCAGGTCTCGATGTCGCGGGCAAACGTTGCCAAGCGCCAATCCGTTCGAGACCCGCTGTCCGAATCGCCGTGCCCCGGCAGATCCGCAGCCATGACCCGGTAGTGGTTGCTGAAATACTCCATTTGCGAAGCCCAGTACGCCCTACGGCAGGTCCATCCATGGATGAACACGAGCAGGGTGTCACCCTGGCCGCGATGGTCGCAAGCCAGTTGAATGTGGTCGTGGGTAACGGGGGCGTTTGCAGAGACGATTTTTTGTTCGTTCATCGTTGATACCTCTAACGTTGTCGAGCGGGGCCGGATATGAGCCGCTTCATCAGATCGGCTTGGCCACGCGTACCGGTTTTGGCGAAAATGGCTTTCAAATGGGAGCGTACGGTATGGAGACTGACGAAACAGCGCTTGGCGACTTCGACGGGATCGGGGTTGGCCAGCATGGCCATGACCACCCGTGTTTCTGCCTTGGAGAGGTTGTAAAGTTGTTTCAAGCGTTCCCGGTCAACCCGGATCTCTGCCTCAGGGTCGTGCACATAGACGGCCACATATCCCGCAGGTTTGCCAAGCACAATCGGAACATCCGGATGCGCCGGCTTGATCCACAGATACACCTGGGAACCATCGGGACGACAGATTGTCAGGGCCTCGTCCGAGGTCTCGAGGGTTCGGGAATCGGCTGCGTTCAGACATTTTTTCAACAGGCGCTGCAGGCGTCGATTGAGATCCGGATCGGCGAGCCGCAGTTGTTCTCTGGAGAGCAGAAGAACCGATTCGGCTTCGATCAACGCTTCGGCTTCAGGGGTGCAATAGATGGGGCGCAGGGCGTGGTCCAGGAGAATGAAGGGGAGCACCTCGTTCTCGGCGGC
>QKGY01000163.1 GCA_003250235.1 Desulfuromonadaceae bacterium | reverse complement strand
GTGCTGGGGGTTCTGTTGGCGGGGGCTGCCAGCGCTGATACGTTTGGCATGAAAAAGAAGAGACCCAAGCTTCATGAGTACGGCTCGGTGGTGATCAACAATTTTTCGGAACAGAAGAACATGGCGCCCGTCGTTTTTCCCCATTGGGTTCACCGGGCCAGATATTCCTGCCGTCTGTGCCATGTGGATATCGGTTTCGCAATGAGCGCTGAAGGAACCCAGATAACCGAAACGGATAACATCAACGGTCTGTATTGCGGAGCCTGCCACAACGGGATGGAAGCCTTCTCGGCGGAGACGAAACATTTAGACAAGGTCGAGAAGAATTGCGACCGGTGTCATTCCTTCGGCAAAAACGTATTGTTCAAAAACAACTTCTACGAATTCCGCAAAGCCATGCCCAAGGAACGTTTCGGCAACGGGATCGACTGGCTCAAAGCGGAGCAGCAGGGGCTGGTGAAAGTCAAAGATTATCTGGAGGGTGTTTCCATCCCCCGGGCTAAAATCAAAGAGCCGGACAAGTTCAACTTGACCCCCACCGAACCCAATATGCCCAACATCATCCTGTCACACCAGAAACATGTCGTCTGGAATGGCTGCGAACTCTGTCATCCGGAAATTTTCCCGGTCAAAAAGAATGCCCAGCCCTACAGCATGCAGGATATCTTCAACGGCAAATACTGCGGTGTCTGTCACGATACGGTGGCCTTTCCGAATATCGACTGTCAGCGATGCCACACGCAGCCGGTGCAGTGAGGGGGCAAAGACGATGATGTGTTTGTTCCCTCATCGGGAGCAGGTTAGGGGGGCCATGTCAAAGTTCGGTCTGTTATTGGGCGGGTGCGTTCTGACGTTTTTTGCTGTGGCGACCGCCTATGGAGGGAGTTTCTGGGCGTTTCCGCCGCTTCCGGCTCCGCACGCGTATGGCAATGTGCTGATCTGCCGCACTTCGGTGGCCAATAAAGTCAAGCCGGTTGTCTTTCCGCACTGGAGCCATCGCGCCAAGTTCAGCTGCCGCGTGTGTCATTTCGAGTTGGACTTCGCCTTTGCCACCAACCAGACGGAAATCACCGAGGCCGACAACCGAAACGGACTGTATTGCGGCTCCTGTCATGACGGCGTGCAGGCTTTCGGTCATACGGAGGGAAACTGCGACAGATGTCATTCCGGATATGAGTCCGGCCTGGAGGAAAAATTCCGGGCATTCAGCCGGGACCTTCCCGCTGCCCGCTTCGGCAACAAGATCAATTGGGGTGTCGCGCAGGAAGAAGGCTTGATCACCCCACGCTACAGCCTCTTTCATGCCGAAGAGAAACCTCTGGATTTTGACCGCAACCTGGAACTCGCAGCGGAGTGGAATTATGTGCCTCCGGCCTATTTCCCTCATGCCAAGCATACCCCTTTGCTGGACTGCGCCAACTGTCATCCGGATATCTTCAATGTGAAAAAGAAGACGACCCAGCATTTTTCGATGGAATATATTCTTGAAGGCAAATTCTGCGGGGTATGCCACCTTCGGGTCGCATTCCCTCTGGATGACTGCAAGGGGTGTCATCCTGGGATCAACCAATAAAAGGCGGCGTAACGATGAGGCGATGGCATGTGTGGGGCGTTGGTATTTTTTTTCTGGGGGCCGTCGTGGCCGAGGCCGGGTCATGGAAAGACGATTTCAACAGGCTTTGTGCGCAAACGGCCACCGCTGAAAGCCTGTCCGGGCAGGAACTGGATAATCTGGTCGCTGAATGCGACCAGGTTATCCGGACTGTAGAGAAAAGCGACACCCCGGAAACGAAGGTGATTCTGTTTCGTTTGAAAAAATGTCGAAATCTCTTTGTTTATCTCCGCGAGGTCAAAAAAAATCAGGCCGGGTCCCAATAAGCCTCAAACCGATGGGGCCAGGGTGGTGATGTCGGCGACCAGGAGGTCGATATCCTGCTCGGTGGTCTTCCAGGAACACATGAAGCGCGCATGCCCTGATCCGATAAAGGTATAGAACATCCAACCCTTTTTCTGCAGGGCCTCGATCAGGCTCTGCGGCATCTGTACGAATACGGCATTGGCTTGGCAGGGATGCATGATTTTGACTCCCGGAACGGCCTGAAGCTTTTCCGCCAACAGCCGGGCGCAACGGTTGGCATGCGCGGCATTGCCGAGCAGCGCGCCGCTTTTCAGCATGCCGATCCAGGGGGCGGAAAGAAATCGCATCTTGGATGCCAGCTGTCCCGCTTGTTTGCAGCGATAGTCGAATTCCTGTGCCAGCTCGCGATTGAAGAAGATCACGGCTTCTCCGACCGTCATGCCGTTTTTGGTCCCTCCGAAGGTCAGCACGTCAACGCCGGCTTTCCATGTCAGCTCCTTGGGGGCGACTTGGAGTGACGCCAGAGCGTTGGCAAACCGTGCCCCGTCTACCTGAAGTTTCATAGAGAGCCTCTTGGCGGTCTCCCCGGCCTTGATCATCTCTTCGACCGAATAGACCGTCCCTACCTCCGTGGCCTGGGTCAGACTCAGGACTTTGGGTTTGGGGTAATGGATATCGGATCGGCGATTGACCGTATTCTCCACCTCGTCCAGGTCGATTTTGCCGTTTCGACCCGGGACCAAGAGGATCTTGGTGCCGTTGGAGAAAAACTCGATGGCGCCACACTCGTCGGTTTCGATGTGTGCCAGTTCATGGCAGATAATGCTGTGGTAGGACTGGCAGAGGGAGGCCAGTGAGAGAGAATTGGCCGCCGTGCCGTTGAATACGAAGAACACCTCGCATTCGGTCTCGAAAAATTCCCGGAGCAGGTTGCAGGCTTTGGCCGTCCAGGGGTCGTTACCGTAGGCGTTGGCGAAACCCTGATTGACTTCGGCCATGGCGTCCCAGGCTTCGGGGCAAATACCGGCGTAATTGTCGCTGGCGAACTGATTCTTTGGGTGTGACATTTTTGGTTCCCCTGAAAAACGTTGTCTCTATATATTGTGGTTTTTGAAAAATGTTCTGTGAAAAATCAGTAGGTTTTATGGGTTCCGGCGGATCATCGAGCTTTATAGATATCTTATCCATAAAAAGAGGAAACAGGCAAAGGAATATTCTTAACTTGCTAAGATCACAACGCAAAATTGATTTGACATTTATTGACAGAGAGGGGGGTGAAAAAGCCGCTCATGGTGGAAAAATTTATGGTCGAGTTAAAAAGGCAAAGGAATTTACTCGAATTCAGGATAAAAATATTTCCGATTTGTGTTGTGTTGAAGCCTGGTTAGCACTTTCAAATAATTTTGGGCTCTAAAAAAAATCAGTAATACTAGCTAGTAAGGAAATAACCGGTACCACTTTTGCACAGAGGTGAGGGGCGGGTAGGGGCAGTACTGCCAGCTGCCTGGCCAACGGACCGATAGATTTCGGCCGCCAGGATTAAAGGGCCCTGTCCTGACGACCGGCAATCCGGCCGTATTTTTCACTTTCAGTGCGGAGGAGGAAGAATGAAGAGAGTACACAGATTTCTGGTGATGGCGTTGGTGTTGATTCTGGCTTCGGTATCCGGTGCTTTTGCTTATCAGGATGTTACCCCGGCAGAAGCCTATGCTCTGGCCACCTCAAACCCCAATGTCTATATTCTGGATGTGCGTACCATTGCTGAGTGGACCTGGGTAGGACATCCCGGCGTCAACAAGCCGGGTGACGGCGCTGAGCTGGAAGGCAAAGTCGTCAACATCTCCTACGAAATCGACCGCCATGGCGAGCTGGTGGTCAACCCCGTTTTTGTTTTAGCTGTGAAAAAGGCCTTCTGCGACAATCCTGACGCGGTTCTGGTCACCATGTGCCGTAGCGGAAGCCGCAGCGTCAAAGCCGCCATGGCTCTCGAAGAGGCAGGATTCGCCAATGTTCTCAATATGGCCACCGGTTTCGAAGGGGGCAAAGATGCCCTGGGTTATCGGACAGTTAACGGCTGGAAAGTTGATGGCCTCCCCTATAATTTCAATACTGAGGGGGCATACACGTTCTGGCAGCCTTTCCAGAAGTAATTCTTAAAAGATTAATAGCAGTGTTTTTTTCTGCGGCGGGTCCATATTGATTGGAGCCGCCGCAGAAAAGTTTATCAATCCGGTGTGGGACGCTGTCTCCCGAAATGACAAGGCATCGAGGTGACGATGAAACAAGGACTTCGGAAACTTACTCTTGTGCTGGCACTGATCGTTATGTGTGCCACGCAACTCATGGCTGCGGAAGAGTTCGTCTTGCGCAAGGAATATCCTGATGTTAAATATATAACGACCGAGGATTTGAACCAGGAATACGATAAGGCTATAATCGTCGATGTCCGCTCTAAAATCGAGTTCGACGTTGTTCATATCGGCAAAGCCCTCCAAATCCCGGTGTCTCAGGGGAATTTTATCAGTGAAATCGAGAAGCTGCGGAGTAAGGACGGCGATGCTCCCATTGCTTTTTACTGTAACGGGTATACCTGTGCCAAGAGCTACAAAGCCGCAAAGAAAATGATGGATGCTGGGTATGCCCATGTCTACACCTACGATGCGGGAATCTACGAATGGGTCAAGGCGCATCCCGAAAAAGCGGCCTTGATGGGCAAAACGCCTGCGGACCAGGGTAAACTGATTTCTTCCGAGGCTTTCAAGGCCAAGCA
>QKGY01000466.1 GCA_003250235.1 Desulfuromonadaceae bacterium | reverse complement strand
GCCATCGGTGTACATCGTCGGCATGAAGGTGATGTGCTGGCGCAGCAGATCGTTGGCGCTCTCGCCGGTAGTCGCGGCCTGCAGCTTGATATAAAACAGGAAAATTACAGGAAAGAGAATGATGAAGAGACCGATCAGCCCCCCCAGGAACTTCTGCAGGAGAATGATGGTAACGATGACGCCAAAGGCCTTCAGGATAAAGGCCTGTTCCTGATGCTCGGCCAGGTAGGCCGACATCCGGTCGAAAACACTCTGTTCGGGCATGCTCCCCTCCTCGATGGTGACACGACATGAAAGGGGGCGAAAGCCTGTCCGTCAGCTTTCGCCCCTGTCAACACACGGAATCCGGGAGAATGCGCGAAGCCTCTCCCTTAGCGGAACCCCATCTTGGTGGACAGGATTCCGAGATATTTGTTGAGCGGGTTGTCGCGGGACAGAGAGGGGAAGATGGAGGGCTTGCGCATTCCGAGTTTTTTCAGCTCGGCAATGATGCGGCTGTTGCGCCCCAATTTCAAACCCTTGCGGAAGGTGCTGATGGCCCGGGCCTTCTGGTCGGCCAGCACATAGATACGCCCCAGGTTCAGATAGTGGACCGGGTTGTTCGGCTCCTCGCGCAGCGCCTCCAGGCACATGGTGGCCGCCTGTTTCATCTGCTGGCGCTCCTTGGCCATGCAATACCCCAGGTAAGAGCGCACCAGGGGAGTATTCCCGCACCGGCAGGCATTCTCCAGGTGGTGAATCGCCTCGACCATGTTGTCCCGTTCCGCGGCCTCAATCCCTTTTTTCGTCAGTTCCTTCGCTTCCTGCATCATGGGCACACCTCGTTATTCATTTACGGAAAACCACCGGAAGTTCCGTTATACTGCAAAGCCTATTCCACGACAAGCCATTCGCCGTATTTACCGAATAATATCCACTTTATACCCTCGCGCCACGCCGGAGAATATTCCAGGGCATTTTTCGCCGGGCGATTTGCCGCTATAATGCGAATACCCCTGTCGCCTTTTTACGGACCCCCGCAAGGATCTGTGCATGAAACCCAAAGAGCCGGCGATCCCTCCCGAACAATACTATACCATTCGGCAACGCCTGATCGAGCTTCTCGCCGACAGGCCCTTAAGCACCCGGGAGATCTCCGTTGCCGTCCATATCTCCGAAAAGGAGGTGGGAGCCCATCTCGAACATCTTCGGCGCACCTTGCAGGCCGAAGGACGTATGCTTGTCATCATCCCGGCAACCTGCCGCAGTTGCGGCTTTGTTTTCAGCAAACGGGACCGGCTGAAAAAACCGGGACGATGCCCCGTCTGCCGGAAAGAGTCCATTGAGGAACCGCGATTCGGCATTGGTTGACATCGCTAAGACACCCGTAAAATCACAAAAAAACGCCGGCGCAAACGCCCGGGCCATGCGCCACCTTCGCCGTTCCCCTCAGCGTTGCGAATGGTCCTTTGCCGCTTCCAGACAAAGCGCCGCGTAAATGCGGGCGGCCGCTTCCACCTCGGCCAGCGAGGTCTGCTCGTCAGGGGTATGGGCTGTCTCCAGGGAGCCGGGGCCTAGAATAAGCGGGTTCACCCCCGCCTCGAAGAAAAGATTGCCGTCCGAATGCGACCGGAAAGCGTCGTGCTGCAGAGGCAGGTTGAGCCGGGGATAGACCGACTCCAGCACCGCAGAGAGCCAGTTGTCGGCATCCAGGCGGTAGCCGCGGGAATCGAATGTGAAGGTCATCTCGATATCCAGGCTGTCGACGAACGACCTGGCCCCTTCGACCTGGGTCACCATCTCCCGGCGCACCGCCGCCGGATCGGTCTCGGGCGGCAGGTGGATGTCGATCCAGGCTTCACAGCGGTCGGGCACCACGAAGCCGGCCCGCGACGAACTCAGCTCGCGGATCGAATAGACCAGCTCAGGCGTTTCGCGGCTGAACAGGGGGTGTTTTCCCAGTTGCAGCAGCACCCGCAGCATTGATTCGACGGCGTTGTGCCCCAACTCGGGGAGGGAGGAATGGATGCGGCGGCCACGGGTGACCAGCCCCGCCTCCAGATACCCGTAGTGGCCGAAGCAGGGCGCCAGAGAGGTCGGCTCGCCGATCACCACCCAGGGCGGCTTTTCCGTCTTCAGAAAGGTGGCACTGCCGTCGCCGTTCTCCTCCTCCCCCACCACCAGCAAAAGCCCCACCGGCGGTCGCTCCGGCTCGGGCAACGTGGCGAGAGCGAGGAACGCCTCGACCATGGCGGCGCACCCCCCTTTCATATCGGCGCTTCCCAGGCCGCGAACCACCCCCCACTCCTCCAGCGGCTCGAACTCCTCCCAGTCCCAGGCTGGCACCGTATCGACATGGCCAACCAGGTAAAGACGCGGGGGGGCCTCTCCCAGGGTCACCCGCAGGTTGAAACGGTCCTCCTCCACCTCCTGGCGCTCAACGGCAAAGCCGGCGTGTTGCAACAGCGCTTCGAGGTAAAGCTGGATATCCTCCTCCTTGCCCGCCGGCGAATAAATGTCGAGCATCTCCATGAGCATCTTGCGCAGACGCTCGGGGTCGATGGCATGCCAGACCTGCTCCAGATGGTCGCTCAAGGCCGGCTCCTTTTCTTGCGCGATTTACGCGACAGGTTGAGAGTCATATACACATGCTGCTGGATGTTGCCGAAACCCTGCTTCTTGAAAAAATGGATACCGGCTTCATTGTCGGCGTCGGTATCGATGATGATCATGCGCACCCCCTGCTCGCGCATGCGCCGCTTGATCTCCTTAAACAGCGCCGAGCCCACCCCCCCCTTCTGGATGCCAGGCTTCACCCCCAGCCATACCAAGTAGCCGTACTTCCAGGCCGACTTGCTCTTCTCCACCGTGGTGCCGAGGGCAAAACCGAGGATCTTGTCGTTAAGATCGGCGACCAGGCAGAGCTCGCTGTCCGAATTGTAGAGGGTCGTGATTTCGTACTCGTCCCAGGTGCGGTACATGCTGGGGGAATAATCGGAAGTAAACAGATTCTCGCCGATGTGAAACACCTCGGGAAAATCGTCAATCGTCATGTCGCGGATGATCAGTTCGTCATCCTGCTGGGCAGGTTCGTCAGCCATGAATAACCCCTTGAATGGATTGGATACCCGAAAAATATAGCAGAGGATATCTGCTTGGCAAAAGGGCATTTTCACGATCCCGGCGCACCGGCATACCTCAGGCGAGAGAGGACTCTATCAGACCTTGTCCAACGGACTTCTCACACCGATACCCGGCCGGTTGAGTACATGGGTATAGATCATGGTCGTCGAAACATCCGCATGGCCCAGAAGCTCCTGCACCGTACGGATGTCGTACCCCGATTCGAGCAAATGGGTGGCAAAAGAATGGCGTAGGGTGTGGGGGGATACCGTTTTGCTCAGGCCAATCTTACGGGCCACTTCCCGTATCACACTCTGCACGGTCGATTCATCAAAATGATGACGGCGCACCTTACCGCTTTCGGGGTCGACGCTCAACCGGGATGCCGGAAAAACATACTGCCAGCGCCAGTCCCGCGCGGCACCGGGATACTTCTTGCTCAGCGCCGATGGCAGCCAGACCTCCCCGTAGGCCTGCGACAGGTCCTCGGCATGAATTCGGCGGGCCTCTTCAATCTGCAATTTCAGCGGTTCACGGCAACATTCCGGTAGCAGAGTGATGCGATCCTTGCGTCCCTTACCGTCACGAATCACGATTTGCCCCTGGGCAAAATCGACATCCTTGATGCGCAAACGGATCATCTCCATCAGGCGCATCCCGCCCCCATAAAGCAGATTGAGCATCAGAGAATACGGAGGGGCCATAGCTGTCAGCAGGGCCGACACCTCGTCACGAGAGAGGACCACCGGCACCTTGATCGGTTTCTTTGACCGGGTGAAATCCGAGAAATCCCCCAGAGAGATGCCCTCCGACTCCTGAAACAGAAAAACCAGGGCATTGAGAGCCTGCTTCTGCGTATTCACGCCGACATGGTGCTTCTCGGCCAGATCTGTCAGATAGGTCCTGACCGAAGCGGCATCCAGATCTACAATTTTACGATGGGGAAAATACCGGAGAAACCGTGACGCCCAGTCCAAATAGGCGGCAATAGTTCGTTTGGCATACTGACGTCCGATCAAGGTGCTGCGCATCTTCTTCAGGGTGGCCTGGTGCGTAGAGGAAAGAGATGCCGTTTTTGCGGGAGCCTCAGGAGAAACTCCCCGATTCCCCACGTCTTTCAGCGCCCAAGGAATTTTCACATGATCACGAAACAGATACCACAGAGCCGTGCGCGCCTGACTGTACTGCCAGCCCTTGATTTCTTTATCGGACTTCAGGTTTTCGAGAAAAGCCGAAACATGAGCAGGCTGACAATCACTCAATGGCAAAGTGCCAATAAATTTGATAAACTGCTGGCACCATTTGACATGCCACTGAAAATGCTGTGGATTGACCTGATACTTGACCAGAACGTTTTCGTAATCTCGCCAGAATTGAACATCAGACGCACCAGACCCTGTAGATTTCGACATACCCCCTCCGGATGTTGAAATTTATAATGAATTTTTTCTAATTTAGAACATACTGGATTTACTGGAAATTTCAACCGATATGATGGGCCCCATACTATCCAATATCATGGGGCCCGCCTAATCCCTGTTGGGTG
>QKGY01000437.1 GCA_003250235.1 Desulfuromonadaceae bacterium | reverse complement strand
AGCCGGAGCTGTTTTAGCCGAAGGTGGGCTGATGATCACCTCGTCCAATTTGCAGAAAATGGATATTGCCGACTATCTCAAGGAACTCCGCAGAGGGGCGCTGCAGGGTGGTTGTGAACTCAGAGTGATCAAGGTGGCCGGTCAGCCGGAGGACTTCCCTTTCCCGGTGAGCTTTCCCGAAGGCCGTTATCTCAAATATGTCATCAGTGTCAAGGCGTGAGGGGGAGAGGGGGGTCATTCTGCGGGGCACTAATTTTTCTGCTTTTTCGCTCCGCGACGTTGCTGGACTGGCCCTGCATCGCTTCAGTCCCCATGCCCAGGCGGTAGGGCATAAATACTTCATGATACAGAAAGGTGAATCCCTGAAGGTCTCGCCGAGATAACACCGGGTGCCCTTTGGGCAGAATCAGAAACGGAAACATCTGCTCTCCTCCTACCGAGCCATGCCCGCCCACCTGATCATCAAAACAGGCAATTCTGTCACCATTGTAGGCACCGAACAGAATCAGGTCTCCACATCTCTCCTCCCCGGCAAATCGGCACAGCTCGGGATAGATGGTCTCTGGTTTGCCATAGGGGGCCAGAAATGCCAGTTGTTCCGCCGTCGGAAGCGCCTGTGAACAGAGACACAATTTGCCTCCCCGGTGAAAAAAACAGACCTGGCCGGGTTCGGCACCTCTTGCCATCAGAAAACCGATCCCTTCGTGGGCGGTCAGAAATTGCAGGAGGTGCGGCTGTTTCGTTTCCAGCTCCTGCCAGCTCAACCTTCTCGCCTCGCCGGTCAGATAGAGGTGAGCCAGCGAGCTCGAATAGGTGATGACGATCCCTCCCTCTTCATCGATTTTCAGGGTTTCAGGAACCAGCGCATTAATGTGTTTCTGAAAAAAGTTTTTGCCGGCGCGATAGAATCGATGCCGCCAGCCTTTGGGGCGGGCTTCGAGTTCCCCTTCGAGGTAGCCGAGCTGTATGCCGGTAAACTGGAGGGGGCCGCTGGAAACCGCTGTTGTCTGATCCTTGCGGAGGAATGTGCTGACCGCCTCTCCGAGGGTTGTGCCGAAACGGTCCTGGAACGGATAGCCCGGGGTTTGACCGTGGTCGGAGAGGAGAATCAATTCATAGCGCCCTCCGGGAGCATGGCGAAGCATGCGCATGATTTCGCCGATTCGTTTGTCGGTATATTTGAGGTTTTTGAGTGCCTGATAGGAGGCTGGGCCGAAGTGATGGGCCAGCTCGTCGTACCCGCTGTACGTCGTATAAATATAGGGGACTCCGGCGTAGATATCGGCAATGACGCCGAAAGTCTGGAGTTCTCGAAGAATCACGTTGCAGAAAATTCGGATAAAGGGAAAAAGCCCCTCGCTCACCTTCCAGGGACGGTGCTTGCGAAAATGCCAGCGGTCGTAGATCTCGGTAAAATATTCCAGGACCGAGGCTCCTGCCATTCGGCAGACGCGCAACGGGTGAAGAATCAGCAGCAGCAGGATGCGTCCGCCACCGAAACGGCCGAAAAGCGTCTGTGGATGGGGAGATGAAACCGTGAAAATGCTGCGGGAGGCTCCCCCGTCGAGGATGTTCGAGTAGGAAGAGCCTCCCTCGAGTAGCCCGGGACGGTCGCCGAAAAGTTCCTCGCGGAACTGCTGAACGTGGTCCAGATCATTGCAGCTGAAGACCTGCCCGGCTTTTTTGTCAAACCAGCGGAACGCCGGTATGCCTGAATCCTCGCCGTAAAAAATAGCCGCCTGCGCGGCCGGAGTCGTGCTGGGCAGGCCAGCCTGATATTCCCTGAGCGCGTAGCCACGCTTCAGGTGTCTTTGGATATTGGGGAGATACCCCATTGAAAGGGCTTTTTGGAGATGTTTGAACGACAAGCCATCTATCTGAATCCCGACAAAACCGCGCTGAACGCCGGCTCGCCGACGCATCAGCCGTTCTTTGCGGAACGGATAGAACTTGGCGAAATAATAGGTACGAAAAAGTCGGTCAAGAACCTGGGTCCAGTGCACGCGCCCTCCCTCTGCATGGATAATAGTATAGCAGTTTCGGGCTCTTTTCCTATGTGGACCGCTGTTTGGAAGGCTGTGTCAAAAAGCCGGGGCATTCCATGCCCCGGCTTTTTGGTGGATTAAGCGTTTTTCAGAGACGCCTTGGTGATGACGACTGGCTCTTTAGGAACATCCTGATGCATTCCCTTGTTTCCCGTGGCCACTTTCCGTATGGCATCGACGGTGTCCATTCCCTCGATAACCTTGCCGAACACGGCATACCCATATCCGGCGGGATTCTTTGCTTTATGATCCAAGAAGCCGTTATCGTTGACGTTGATAAAAAACTGTGCGGTTGCACTGTCGACAACCTGGGTCCGGGCCATGGCGATGGTGCCGCGCGCATTGGGTAGTCCATTGTCCGCTTCATTTTTAATGGGAGCCCGGGTCTTTTTCTCTTTCATGTCGGAGGTCATGCCACCCCCCTGGATCATGAACCCGTCAATGACCCTATGGAAGATGGTTCCTTCATAAAACCCGCTGGTCACATACTCGACAAAGTTCGCTGTTGTCACCGGAGCGTTGGTCGCATCGAGCTCGATGGTGATCGCGCCCATGGAGGTCTCTATCTGCACTACAGGGTTCAGATTGCTCATAAGGTTCTCCTCTTTGGGGGATGGATGAAATACAGAAGGCCAGGAGAATTCCCCTGGCCTTGTAATCTTTGGTGCCGAAGGCCGGAATCGAACCGGCACGGCCAGAAGCCATCGGTTTTTGAGACCGACGTGTCTACCAATTCCACCACTTCGGCAAAGCGGAGTGAATTATAAAAGCATCTGATTCGATGGTCAAGGTGTTAATTCCCCAAAACGCTAAAAATTTAGCAATTATCGGGCATCTCAACGTTCCTGGTTGGAAAAGGAAAAAATCTTTGAAAAGAAGTTCGAACTCAGGGATTTCCTGATACACAAACAAGAATGTTTTTGGTAGGCTTTATGCCAAGGTTGCTTGCGAACAAAGCCCCGCAAGCAAAGGGGCCCCGCATAGTGCGGGGCCCTTTATTTTTTTGTGAGTTTCTTGGATTAAAAAGTCCCCCGACATGGGAGCGTCGGGGGGATAACAGGTACAACCATTCTGTGTGTTTCGCTGAATATATTAGAAGATTTGAATTTTAGGAGTCAATCTTTTTTTGCTCGCACATGAAATAAAATAGAATGGCGTTTGCTATTGGTGAGCAAGGTGGTAACGAATCCGTTTCTGGTTAGGTTTATGCGTGAGCAGGAAGGATTTGTCTCTCAGTGGAATGACAAAGTAACTGAGGTGGTGGTGGGCGTTCTCGTGAGGTGGGGAGGGCAGAAGCGGTTCATTCCATATTCCTGGTGGGGATAAGGCTGTTTTGCCTGGGATGTGTACAATAGTGTACCGTTTGAAAGAAAAAAGGGTTAGCGAATTTCGCTAACCCTTTGGTATTTGGTGGAGCTAAGCGGGATCGAACCGCTGACCTCTTGAATGCCATTCAAGCGCTCTCCCAGCTGAGCTATAGCCCCGTGATGACGGAGCCATTTTATAGCAAACCGGGGAGGGGACTGTCAATAGGTTTTTTGTTGTTTGATACAATAAAATTTCAATGGGTGATCCCGTCGTAGACTGAAGTCTAAATGGTTAAACTGACTAAGGAAAATATGGCAGCCCCGATCAGGAAGGGGTCGCACTGGTTGATTTTTCCGAGGCAGAGTTTGATCAGAACATAAGAGAGCAGTCCGAATGCCAGACCGGTGGCAATGGAGAAGGTAAGAGGCATGAGGATGAATGTCAGAAATGCCGGGGCGCCTTCTTCGAAGTTGTAGAAGTCCACCTGCCCGATACCACGCATCATGAAAATGCCGACGATAATGAGCGCCGGAGCCGTAGCATAGGCCGGGATGGCGCCAATAAGGGGTGTGAAGAAGATGGCCAGGAAAAAGAGCAGGGCGGTCACGACACTGGTTAATCCGGTTCGTCCTCCGTCTGAGACGCCGCTGGCTGATTCGATATAGGTGGTCGTTGTGCTGGTGCCGAGCAGAGCGCCTCCGACGGTAGCCAGTGCGTCGGCGGTAAGCATCTTGGGAAGCCCCGGGATATTGCCGTGATCATCAGCCATGCCGGCCTCGCGACAAACGGCAAGCATGGTGCCCAGGCTGTCAAAGAGGTCTACGAACATGAAAGAGAAGATGGTCGCCCACAGCGAAATCGACAGGGCGCCCATGATGTCGAGTTTGAACGCGATCGGTGCCGGAGACGGTGGCATGGAAAGAATGGCGCTGGGGAAAGGGGATACTTTCAGAATCATGCCGATGACCGCCGTGATGAGGATCGCCAACAGGATCGATCCGCGGATACGACGGGTTTCAAGAATGATGGCGATCAGCAGCCCGAGCAGGCCGAGCAGGGCCATGGGGGTGAGCTTGCCCAGTTGTACCAGGACCGCGTCGCTTTTGACGATCAGGCCGAGGTTTTGCAAGCCAATGAAAGCGATAAACAGACCGATACCGACCGAGGTGGCCAGCCGCAGGGAGAGAGGGATGGCTTGAACGATCCGTTCGCGAATGCCAACCCAGGTCAGAATCAGGAAAAACACACCGGAGAGAAAAACAACGCCAAGGGCGGTCTGCCAGGGGATCCCTTTGCCGAGA
>QKGY01000189.1 GCA_003250235.1 Desulfuromonadaceae bacterium | reverse complement strand
CTCCTCCACGACCGACAATCAGCACATCGGCTTCTCCGTGCCGATTGAGATCGGCGATGGCTTCGACAATTTCTTCCCAGGCGCCATCTCCCTGCACCCGTACAGGCCGCAACAAGACCCTGACACCGGCAGCACGTCTTCGCAGAACGGTGAGAATGTCGTGTATCGCCGCTCCCGTAGCCGACGTAACGACGCCGATGGTTTTCGGAAATGGCGGTAGAGCCCGCTTTTTCGACGGATCGAAAAGGCCTTCGGCAGAAAGCCTTTGCTTCAGTTGTTCGAAGGCCAGCTGCAGGCTGCCAACCCCTTTGGGCTCCATGGCGTCAACGATCAGTTGAAGCTCTCCCCTCTGGGGATAGAGGGAGACTCTTCCCCGGCAAATGATTTTCAGGCCGTTATCCGGCTTGAAAGCCGTCAGACGGCTTTGAGCCCGAAACATAACGGCCCTGATCTGAGCCGTCTCGTCTTTCAAAGAAAAATACCAATGACCTGAGGCCGGAGTCGCGAAGTTGGAGATCTCCCCTTCGACCCATACCTGAACGAAATTTTCCTCGACGGTTTCTTTCAGAAGAGCGTTCAGGCGGCTGACTGTAAGGATGTGTGCCGTGTCTGTCATGGAGATAGCATCAATATGTTGTGGTCAAAGTTGACAAAAAGTCGCTAATGCCCTATATGTGGAGTCCTTGAATGGAGGGATACGCGCGACAATGAACCAGCCTTATATCATAACGGTATCGAGCGAAAAGGGAGGGGTGGGGAAAACCACCCTGGCCACCAATCTTGCCATTTATCTTAAAGCTCTCAACGAGGAACTTCCGGTCACCCTTTTCAGTTTCGACAACCATTTTTCCGTGGATCAGATGTTTCGTATCGGCCGATCCGCTTCCCATGGCGAAGTCGCCGACTTATTTAAAAACCGACCGCCCAGTGAACTGCTGGAACTGGGTGAATATGGCGTGCAGTTCATTCCCTCTAGTAAGGATCTAGGCTTATTGCGTGAGCAGATCACCCGTGTTGACATCCTGGGTCAGATTCTTAGCCGATCCGGCCTGGAAGGAATTGTGATCGTTGATACCCGGCCGGACATGGATGTTTTTACCCGCAACGCCCTTTTTGCTTCCGATCGGGTGATTGTCCCTGTCAAGGATGCGCCATCCCTGGAAAATTGCCGGAATCTTTATGCGTTCTTCGATCGTTACGGCTTGTCCCGCAGGGCCATCAGAGTGTTGCCCTGCCTGGTGGACTCTCGGGTCCATTATAACGGAACCTTCAAGGATTCCTATCAACTTCTAAAAGGCTACGCCATCAACCGTGGATACCGGTGCTTTGAAGGTTTTATTGCCAAAAGCCCCAAGGTGGAGTCCCTGAATACCAACCCGGAAGGAAAAGTCTATCCGGTTTTGACTTACGGGCGAGGTACGGATGTGCATCTGCAGTTCGCCCATCTGGCCCGCCAGGTCTATCTCGGGACCCTTCAGGATGAGGAACGAAGGCTGACTCAGATTTGCGAGGCTTTCGAGCAGGAGGAATCCCGGGAAAAAGAGGCCTACCGGTCAAGGCGCCATGGACTCCATCCTCTCTGTCTGGTCTGTGGTTCTCCCTTGGTCCAGGATGATGTCATCGGTCATGCGGGTTATTACGGAGAAAGCTCTGACGGGAAAATTGCCGGCTTTATGGATGAAGACTGTTTTTCCACCCTGATTCTCAAGCATTTCTATGATTACCGGGAAGGAACCGGCACCGGGGGTACGCTGAAGAGCTTTTTCAGGGAACTGGCTCAGAACTCCTATTTCGTTCTTCATCGCACGCCAGGGACAAGCGGATTCTTTCGCCAGGAACTCTCCCTCTATCGCTTCGACAGCAACGGGCTGGAAATCACCCATAAATCAATCGTGCTGAACGACGCCGACAAGGGAGATCTCCTGACCTCACTTCTCGGTAAAACCCTGAAAAAAGGGGATGGCCGTCTCGGTGAAGCCTTTTTTCTGGTTCGCAAGGTTTCCACGGACATTCCGGAGGAGATCCTGGTCGCAAACGAATATTCTCGATTTCAGGCGGTTCGGGAGAAGATCAGACCCCAGTTGCCCTGACTGTTGCCGGGCCCGTGTCTACCTTTTGGGCCGATCAAGCAGAGCAGACACCGGAACCACGGTGACCCCCTGTTGCTTTAACAGCTCTCCGGCAAGGGCGAGGGCCTTGATCGTTTCTTTGTGCGGGTGGCAGATTCCTACGGCATATCCCTGCCGTTTTGCCAGGCTGGCCAGTTTACGTATCTCGGCCAGTATCCGCTCCGATTCCTGTATGTTGTCCAGAAACATGTCTCTTTCGGCCGTTGGCACCTGAAGCTTTCGGGCTTCGGCATAGGCCACGGATTTGCCCGTGGTAAGGCTGTCGACAAAAAAGAGATGGGCCTTTTTCATCTCATCCAGGACAACGGCCATTCCTTCATCATTTTCGGTAAATCGCGACCCCATATGGTTGTTCCCGCCCGTAGCATGGGGAACCCGGTCTCTGTATCCCTTGAAGCGGATGCGTATTTCCTCGGGGGTCAAGTCCGTGAAGAGGGCGTGCGGCCCCGGGTTCGTGGCCGGATAACTCTGCGGTTCCATGGGGAGGTGAATGAGGATTTCCCGGCCCGCATCATGAAAGAGCCTGTCAACCTGTGGGGCCTGCTGACTCCAGGGGAGGATGGCAAAGGTGAGGTCGATATCGAAGCCCAGAAGGGTTTGTGCCGCATGCAGATCCATCCCCATGTCGTCCACGATGATCGCAACCTCGGCGCCGCTTTTTTGTGGAGGCGGCTGTATGGGGGGATGCGCGGGCGGTATGAAGAGGAACGAAAAAAGGACTCTGTCTTTCCACAGAATCACCAGGCGCTTCTCCGACTCTCGGGAGTCCATGCGGATCAGCCCAGAGATCCGTGTCAAACGTTGGGCAAGGACATCGAGGTTTTCTTTTTGGGGGAATTCTGCCGGAATCTCGATTCGGGCTCCGGGTTTTGCATCTTTTATCGCCGTCGGGGCCGGGAGGATTCCGTCACGCAGAAAAGTGCTTTCGAGTTCCACCTTGACGTCTTCGACCGTGGAAGGGGACAGCACCTCGGCTACCGTTCGGGAGGGTTTCGGTCGGAAATTTTCCCGGAGCTGGGACAAAAAGACCAGGCTCAACACGAGAAAGGCCGACAGGAACAGAATTCCCAGAAGGACTTTTACCTGGTTGTTTTGGGGGCGTTTTCGCCGGGGAGTTTTTTGGGATTTCTTTTTGCGCGTAGCCATAGGTCAAGAAAAAAAGGGGGATGGTGTCATCCCCCTCGTTACTACCGGTTGATGATACTCAGGCGGCTTTGGAATTCAGGTTCTTGAAAACCTGCCATCCTTTGAGAAGATCCAGAGCCCTCATGAGCTGGTAATCCTTCAGGTCGTCATCCAAAAGCTTGAATTTCTGTTCTTCCTGAGGTTTCTTTTTATTGGGAACCGGCTCGGCCGTTTCAAAGTGGTTTTTCAGATCCTTTTCCCGGAAGATGTGGGCAGGTTGAACCTCTTTGACCTCCAT
Source organism: Desulfuromonadaceae bacterium (assembly GCA_003250235.1). Lineage (GTDB taxonomy): Bacteria > Desulfobacterota > Desulfuromonadia > Desulfuromonadales > SZUA-540 > SZUA-540. Next base: position 1,122 of record QKGY01000189.1, on the reverse strand, counting down.
CTCGGGGACGACGATATCCGGGGTGATGCCCAAAGCCTGGATGGACCGTCCACTGGGGGTGTAATAGTACGCTGTCGTCAGCCGTAAACCGGAGTCGTCACTCAGGGGGATGATGGTCTGTACGGATCCTTTTCCGAAACTTTGGGTGCCCATGATCACGGCACGCCCCTGATCCTGAAGAGCCCCGGCGACAATTTCGGAGGCGCTGGCGCTGCCACTGTTGATCAGGACCACCGTAGGCGTGTAGGGGATGGTGTTGTCCTTATGGGCCTCAAATTTCATCTGGCTGCCGCTCTCTCGGCCACCCGTGTAGACGATCAACCCGGAAGACAGGAAGGTGTCGGCGACGTTAACCGCCTGGTCCAACAGCCCCCCCGGGTTGTTGCGAAGGTCGATGACGAGGCCGCTAAGGGGGCCATTATTTTCTTTCTCAAGGGAATCCAGAGCCTTGCGAAGGTCGGTATCCGTACGCTCCTGGAACTGGGTGATTCGAACATAGCCGTATCCGTCGAGCAGGGTATGGGATTTGACACTTTTGGTCTTGATGATCTCGCGGGTCAGGGTGAAGGCCTTGGCAGTTTCAAAGCCTTCACGCATGATGGTGATGTTAATGTCGCTGCCTTTCGGGCCGCGCATCAGCTTGACCGCATCCATGATGCTCATGTCTTTGGTAAAGCGATCTTCGATTTTCAGGATTTGATCTCCGGCCTGAAGACCGGCCCGTGAAGCCGGGGTGTCTTCGATCGGGGAGACAATGGTCAGGACGCCATCGCGGATAGTGATCTCGATGCCGAGTCCCCCAAACTCCCCTTTGGTGTCTATTTTCATTTCCTTGTACATTTCCGGAGGCATGAACGCCGAGTGGGGATCCAGTGAAGCCAGCATGCCGTTGATGGCGCCGTAGATAAGATCCTTCATGTTCGGCTCTTCCACATAGCTCTTGCGGATGATGGACAGGACATCGGTAAAGAGTTCCATGTCCTCGTACAGAGAATGGTCTTCTGCATTACCCGTTTGGATCATCCTCCCGGTCGACATCCAGCCCAGCAACAATAGGGCCATGAGTACGATGAGAACACTCGACCGTTTTCCTTTTCGCATCTGCTTTCCTCCAGTGATTGT
>QKGY01000134.1 GCA_003250235.1 Desulfuromonadaceae bacterium | reverse complement strand
CGTCCGAATACCGCTTGGCCGCCATGATGGAGGAGGAGGAATAGACCATGACCACGCCGAGGCAGGTCAGGCCGACCGCCAGCAGGAGGATGGTGCTGTCAAAACCTCTCCGTGATTCCATCATTCAGTCCGCTTTCTTTTCCGGAAGTTCCAACACAGCCTTGGCGAACCGTTCGCCGCGCTCGATATAACTGCTGAACATGTCGTAACTCGAACACCCCGGCGACAGCAGCACGGTGCCTCCGGCCGGGGTGAGATCTCTGGCACGGAGTACCGCTTCTTCGAGGCTTTCGGCCCGTACCGTATGGGTCAGCCCGCCAAGGCTCGCCGCCATCCGCTCGGCCGCCTGACCGATCAGGAGCAAGTGGGCGACTTTCTGTTTCACCAGGTCGGCGAGCGGCGCATAATCCCCGCCTTTGTCCTTGCCGCCGGCGATCAGGGTGACGGGGGACGGCAGTCCGGCCAGGCTCTTGACCACGCTGCCGACATTGGTCCCCTTGGAGTCGTCATACCAGGTCACCCCGTCCAGCACCCGGACCGGGACCATGCGATGAGCCAGCCCGGTGAACGCGCAGGTGGAGCGCCAGGCGATCTCGGCGGGGCAGCCTTCCATCAGCGGCGGAATCAAAGCGGCCATGACGTTCTCAACATTGTGCAACCCCTTGAGGTGCATCTGCGCCACGGCGAAGCGCTGCTCTTTGCCGTCCACACGCCAGACGATGTCGCTGCCGTCAAAACCCATGCCTTCATCCAGGACCCGCGCCGAGGAAAAGAACACCTTGCGGGCCTTGAGTCCTTTCGCCAGATCGAGCACGCGGGTGTCTTCGGCATTGAGGACGGCGACATCCTCAGCGCTCTGATTTTCGAAGACCCGCGCCTTGGCGGCGATATAGCTGTCCATATCCGGATAGCGGTCGAGGTGGTCCTCGGTAATATTGAGCAGCAGGGCGTATTTCGGCCGGAAGCGGCGGATGGCCTCGAGCTGAAACGAGGAGACTTCAGCCACTACCCAGTCCCAGGCTTCCTGCACCGCTTCCACCAGGGGCGTCCCCAGATTTCCCCCCACGAAGGTCTGTTTTCCCCAGGCCTGAAACGCCTCCCCCATGACCGTGGTCGTGGTCGACTTGCCGTTGGTTCCGGCAATGGCCACCAGGGGAGCATCCAGCTCGTTAAAAGCCACTTCGATTTCCCCAATGACCGGCACACCGGCGGCTTCGGCCTCGGCAATAGCCGGCACGGTCAGGGGAACACCGGGACTGACCGCGATAAGATCCGCCGTGCGGAATGCCGCGGCATCATGGCCGCCGAAATCGAACTGTACGGCGGCGCGAGGCAGATCTTCTATTCCCGTAATCCGATCGGCGCTGCGCTGGTCGGACAGGGTGACGTGAGCTCCACGGTCGGCGAAATAGGCGGACAGAGCCACCCCGGTTCTCCCCGCTCCCACAACCACAATCTTCTGCCCGGTAAAATCCTGCCTCATGCTACCTCAGCTTCAGGGTGGACAACGCCACCAGCGCCAGAATGATACTGATGATCCAGAACCGTACAATGATCTTCGGCTCCGGCCAGCCTTTGAGTTCGAAATGGTGGTGGATCGGCGCCATACGGAAGATTCGCTTTCCATACAGACGGAACGAGGTCACCTGAAAAATGACCGAAAGGGCCTCCACCACGAATATGCCGCCGACAATCACCAGCACGATTTCCTGCTTGGTGATTACCGCGATCGTCCCAAGAGCGCCTCCGAGGGAAAGGCTGCCGACATCCCCCATGAACACCTGGGCCGGATAGCTGTTGAACCAGAGAAAACCGAGCCCGGCGCCAACCATGGCACCGCAGAGCACCGCCAGTTCGCCCGCCCCCTGCACGCTGCTGATCTGCAGATAATCCGCCAGCCGGACGTTCCCCGCCAGATAGGCAAAGAGCAGATAGGTGCCCGAAGCGATGATCATCGGGCCGATCGCCAGCCCGTCAAGGCCGTCGGTGAGATTGACCGCGTTGCTCGCTCCGACGATCACCAGCATGGCGAAGGGAATGTAGAAAATCCCCAGGTCCGGCCGAAATCCCTTGAAAAACGGAAAGGCCAACGTCGTCATAAAGGCCGGATACAGATACAGGATCGTCCCGGCGATGAAAGCGATAAGCATGAGCCAGAGCATCTTCTGCCGGGCGGAAAGCCCGTCGCTGCTCTTACGCTTCACTTTGCGGAAATCGTCGACGAACCCGACGGCGCCGAAACCGACCGTCACCAGCAGCGTCACCCAGACGTAGATGTTGGTCAGATCGGCCCACAACAGAGTGGGCAGCACGATGGCCAGCAGGATCAGGGTACCGCCCATGGTCGGCGTTCCCTCTTTCTTGAAATGCGACTCCGGACCGACCTTGCGGATGATCTGGCCGATCTGCAGCATCGAGAGCTTGTCGATCAGCCAGGGGCCGAAGATAAAAGCAATCACCAGCGCCGTGATGGTGGCATAGATGGTCCTGAACGTGATAAAGCGAAACACGTAGAGGGCTGAAAACTCGGTATGTAAAGGATAGAGCAGATGATACAGCATGATGCCCCCTAGGCCTTGTCCGCAGGTTGCGCCGAGGACCCCTCGCGCAGCACCTTCGTAATCTTTTCCATCGTCATCCCCCGCGAACCCTTGATCAGCACCCGGTCGGCCTTCTCCAGCATAGCGGCCAGCCGGCGTGTCCCCTCTTCATGATCTTTCAGGATCGTTATTCTTTCCTTATCGAGACCGGCTTCGGCAGCCCCTTCTGCGATGTACCGGGCCATCTCGCCGAATACCATCAGATAATCGACGCGAGACGCCGCTTCTTTTCCAACCTGACGGTGCAAAGCCGCGGATTCGTCCCCCAGTTCGAGCATGTCGCCCAGCACGGCGATACGCCGCCCGCCACCGCCCATCTCGTCGAGAGCCACCAGAGCCGCCTTCATCGACAGAGGGTTGGCGTTGTATGTGTCTTCGATCAGCCTTGCCCCATTGGACAGCCCGACCAGCTCCATGCGGCCGTGACTGGTCCGGAACGCTTCCAGCCCCCGTGCGATGGTCTCGCCGTCCACCCCCAGGGAGAAGGCGGCGGCTGCAGCGGCCAGGGCATTGGAGACATTGTGCCTGCCTGGGATGGACAGGGTGACGGGCCACAGCCCTGCCGGCAGGATCAGGTCGAAGGAGACCAGGCCCCCCAGGCTGCGGATCCCTTCGGCACGCACTTCGGCGCGGGGTCCGAGTCCAAACAGCAGCTTCTTCACGCCGTTGGCGACCGGAAGGTTCACCACCTTCTCGTCGTCGGCGTTGATCACGGCGGTGGCACCGGGCGTCAACGCTTCGAACAGCTCGCCCTTGGCCCTGGCCACACCGTCGAGCCCCTGCAGCGTCTGCAGATGGGCCGGCCCCACATTGGTAATCACTCCCACGCTGGGAGCCGCTATTTCGGCCAGTCGGGCAATTTCTCCGCGGGCGCTCATTCCCATTTCCAGAACGACCCACTGATGGACCGGGTCGAGTTGGAAAAGAGTCAGGGGCAGGCCGATAAGGTTATTGAAATTCCCTTCGGTCTTGAGCCCTTCGCCCGTGCGGCCCAGAATAGAGGCCAGCATCTCTTTGGTTGTCGTCTTGCCGGAGGAGCCGGTAACCGCCACCACCGGTCCGGCAAATTTTCTTCTCAGCCCGGAGGCGAGATCCCCTAGCGCCTTGAGAGTGTCGGCGACGCGTATCACCGGCACGGCCAAGCCGGCCACGACTTCTTCGCTCAAACAAGCGGCCGCACCGTTTTTAACCGCCAGCCCGAGATAATCGTGGCCGTTGAAGTTCGGTCCCACCAGGGGCACGAAAAGTTCCCCCTCTTTGATGGTGCGGCTGTCCGTCGACACGCCGATCACGCTCCCCGCCGCATTGGCGGGAGTGAGCGTTCCGGAAACAAGTCGGGCTATTTTGGCGATTTCCAGGTGCATGCGTTTTACTCCAGCCCTTTTAGGGCCTTGCGTAGCTCTTCGCGATCGTCAAAATGATGTTTTTCCCGTCCGATGATCTGGTAGTCTTCATGCCCTTTTCCGGCCACCAGCAGCAAATCCCCCTCACGCAGAGCCTTTACCGCATAGCCAATGGCCTCGCGCCGGTCGGCGATGGCCACAAATCCCGGTTTACCCCCGAGGCCCTCTTCGCGGGAAAGCTCACGGGGATACACGCGCTCGATCCCCGGGCGCACTTCGTCGAGGATAAACTGCGGGTCTTCGGTGCGTGGGTTGTCGGATGTCAGCACCACCAGATCGGAGTAACGGGCGGCCACTTCCCCCATGACCGGGCGCTTGCGCCGGTCGCGGTCGCCGCCGCAGCCAAATACGGTGACAATCCGGCGGGGCGACAGATCCTTGAGGGTCGACAGGGCCTTCTCCAGGGCGTCTCCGGTATGGGCATAGTCCACCAGGATCAAGGCGCCTAGGTCATTTTCGATACGTTCGAGTCGTCCAGGAACCTGAGTCGCCGAAGCGATCCCCTCAGCAATGATCACCGGTGAAAGATTCAGAGCCCAGCCGGCTGCTGCGGCACACAGGATGTTCTCCAGGTTGAACTGCCCCACCAGAGGGGAGTGCAAAGCAAATTGCCCATTGGGCCCGAACACCGTCCCGATGATCCCGTCGACCGTGATCCGTACGTCTGCGGCGCGAACGACGGCCTCGCCGGTTGTACCGCAG
>QKGY01000200.1 GCA_003250235.1 Desulfuromonadaceae bacterium | reverse complement strand
CTGCTGATCATCGATATCCTCCCCCGGGACCATTTCGACCGGCGCCATCTCCCCGGTTCCGCCAACGCCTGCGTGTACGAAGTCACCTTTCTCCAGCAGGTCGAAACCATCACCACCGATAAAAGCACCCCCATCGTCCTCTACGGGTCCGGCAACACCAGCCGGGAAGCGTTCGTGGCAGCCGACAAGCTGGCCCGCGCCGGCTACAGCGATCTCGCCGTGCTCAAAGGAGGACTCGACGGCTGGCGCCAGGCCGGCCTGCCGCTGCACGGCACTGCCGCCGCCGCGATCGATGACCCCGGCACGCAATACCTCCTGGCCGAAGGCCGCTATCTCATCGACATCGAAAAAAGCCGCATCGAATGGACCGGACGTAACGCCAACAGCAGCCATACGGGGACGGTGCGCCTGGATTCTGGGTCGCTCGACATCGCCGCCGGACACATCGCCGGGGTCTTCACCATCGACATGCGCTCCATCGCCAATAATGACCTGGAAGGCGACGCGCTGCAGCCGGTGCTGCTGGCGCACCTGAACTCCGACGACTTTTTCTTCACCCGGCTCTTTCCCTCGGCGACCTTCACCCTGAAGAGCCTGGAGTGTCGGGATGAGCCGACCATCAGCCTCCCCAACGCCCGGATCGACGGCACCCTGGAGCTGCGCGGCGTGCGGGCGGAACTGAATTTTCCGGCGACCCTGGCGCCAAGAGCGGACGGACTCGTGGTGGCCGAAGCCCATTTCGATATCGACCGCACGCGCTGGAATGTGATCTACGGGTCGGCGCGATTCTTCCGGCACTTGGGGCAGCACCTGGTGTTCGACCCCATCAGTCTTCAGGTCCGTATCGTCGCCAAAGCCCCTGCGCCATAAGACTCTTAGGGGACAAGGTGGTCGAAAATTAAAATTGCCGATTGACTTCCCCGAAATAGTAGTTGTATCGTACAACTACATTGGAGGGACTTATCGAATACGCTATCGACAAATCACTGGGCCACCTGGCAACCCGCTTTTCCCGTGTCCTTCTGCGACAGATCGATGCTGCGTTCGCCCAGAACGGCCTCCCCATTACCGCCCAGCAGTACTCCTTCCTCATCCAGTTGTGGAACCGTAACGGCCTCCCTCAGGGGGTGCTGGCCGAGAAAACGGCGCGGGACAAAACGACCATGGCCCGGCTGGCCGCCGGACTGGAATCCGCCGGCCTCATCGTACGCCTGCCGAGCCCTGCCGATTCCCGGGAACGCCTGGTTTTTCTCACCGACCAGGGGAAAGAACTGATGGACCGGGCCACGATGCTGACCCGCGGTTTTGTGGCAAAAGCGCAGGAGGGGATCAACGACGAGCACCTGGAAATCTGCCGGGATGTGCTCCGCCAGGCGTTTCTCAACCTTCAGAAATAATTTTTTTCACATGAAAGTTGCATAACACAACTATTTTTCGGGGTCACACGTTTTCTATGTCCGCAATACCTGATTCATCCGCTATCCGCACGGCCGATAGTTCCCGACAAAACCTGGTACGCCTGGTGCTGATTCTCGGCGCTCTGACCGCCTTCGGTTCCATGTCCATCGACATGTATCTCCCCGCTTTTCCCCAGATGGCCAAAGACCTCGGGGTGCCGATCGGCACGATCCAGCTCTCCATCTCCGCCTTCCTGTTCGGTTCGGCCGCCGGCCAGCTCGTTTACGGCCCCCTGGCCGACCGGTGGGGACGCCGCCTCCCCTTGCTGCTCGGACTGACGCTTTATGTTGCCTCCACCATCGGCTGCGCCCTGGTACGCTCAGGGGAAGGATTGCTGATCTGGCGAGTGGTGATGGCTGTGGGCGGAGGCGCCGGGATGGTGATCTCACGCGCCATGGTGCGCGATCTCTACGATACGGCCGAAGCGGCCCGCATGTTTTCGCTGCTCATGCTGGTGATGGGCGCCGCGCCGATCCTCGCCCCGATGGCCGGCGGGCAGGTTCTGCTGCTCACCGGATGGCGGGGCATTTTCGGCTGTCTCGGCATCTTTGGCCTGCTCTCCCTGATCGCCGCGGCGAAATACCTCCCCGAAACGCTGCCGGAGGAGCGCCGCGTCAGGCAGGGCCTGGCCCAGCTGACCGCCCGCTACGGACATCTGCTGCTCAATCGGCATTACCTTCGCTATGCCATCGCCCTGGGCTGTATCGCTGGAGTCAACTTCTCTTATATCGCCGGTGCCCCTTACCTCTTTATCGAGCTGCATGGCATCACCCCCCAGCACTTCGGGCTTCTTTTTGGCGTCAACGCCCTGGGGCTGATCGGCGGCTCCCAGGTCAATCGCCGGCTGCTGCGCCGATTCACGGCCCAGCAGATCCTCAAAACGGTCTTATCCGTCAACGCGACATCGGGAATCCTCCTCGTACTTGCTGTTTTTACCGAGGCTGGCGGCTTTGCCGCACAGGTCGTTTTGCTATTTGTCTGCATCAGTTCCACCGGTCTGCTCTATCCTAACGTGACGGCACTCGCGCTAGAGCCTTTTCATAAGATGGCAGGCAGCGCTTCGGCTCTTTTAGGGACGATCCAGTATGCACTCGGGGCAACCGCCGGAGCGGCGGTGGGCTTGTTCCACGATGGAACGGGGGTTCCGATGACCGCCGTCATGGCGGTATGCGGCACTTTGGGCTGGCTGATTACGGCGGTCATTGGCAACAATCCGCCAGCGGGGACTGAGCTTTCTTCCTAAACCTCAGGTAACGACAGAGCCTATTGGCGGTTTTGCGTCGTGAAAAGATCGGGATCATAACAGACCAATTCGACGGAATTCCCATCGGGGTCGAACAGGTAAACGGAACGCCAGCCGAAACGGGAATGCTCCGCGTGCCTAAGAGCCGCGCCAAGGCCCTGCAAACGCTCCACCTCTGAACGGAAGTAGTCCTTTTCAAGGGCAAAGGCAAAGTGATGCAGTGTCCCGCCTCTGGCGTTGGCCTGCGACGGGTTGAGATTTTCCGGGCCGCTAAAGGCATGCGTTTTCTCAAAAACGGCCAACAGTTGCGGATGGCCTTCGAGATCATCCGCAACCTTGAGAAACGTGGCGCTCCCTACGGTGGCAAAGAGTTCAAGGCCGATGACGTCCCGATAGAAGGCAACTAGGGCCTGCGGCTTCTCACTACGAAGCACGAACTCGCCCAGTCGTTTCTTCGCTTCCATGATAAGTCCCCCTTTCCTCACCCAGGGGACGTCCCTGGTTTCTCCATTATAAGAAAACCCCGCCGGGGGTGCCAGGCGGGGTCTCTGATTTGCCATCCGTAACGTGGCAAGGCTATTTTTGAGGGGCGATCAGCGGATGAAGCTCATGTAGGTTTTGGCTTCTTTCTCCGGCGGTGTGACGACTCCTTTGCCATGTTCGACCAGCTTCATCAGCCAGGCCATGTTTTTCCCCAGCACCCGCATGATTTGTGTCCCCTCGTCATCGCGCAGAACTTCGCCCGGGCTTCGGCCGTGGATCACGTTCCAGTAGTTGGAGGTCGGAACCAGCATCTCGGCATAGTTGAGGAAATTGTTCAGCTGGTCAAAGGTCGGCAGGCCGCCGGAGCGTCGCACCGCCACCACCGAGGCGCCGACCTTGTGGCGCAGCAGACCGCCGTTGACGCCGGTCACGTAGAAAGCCCGGTCCAGGAAGGATTTCATCGTCCCGCCGATGGCGGCGTAATGGACGGGAGTGCCGAGAATGAGGCCATCCGCCTGTTTCATTTTCTGAATCCAGTCATTGACGTCATCCCCCGGAAGCACGCACTGTTCGTTTTTGTTCTTGATGCATTGACCGCAGGCGGTGCAGCCCCGAATCGCCTTGTGCCCCACCTGGATGATTTCCGTTTCGATGCCTTCCTTCTCCAGTTCGGCGGTCACCAGCTTGATGGCATGCCAGGTGTTGCCCTCTTTGTGGGGACTTCCGTTAAAGGCTACGACGTTCATCGGTTTCTCCTTCTTTTAGAGTAAACATCTGCAGAGGACTCTTCTCTTGACCACAGTTTTCGGGCTATAGTCTTCCATGCGTACGAAAGCGTCAATAACGGACTTTTTTGTAACGTAGTATCTTTTTTAATACCTAGGATCCATTTATAAACAGGACAAATCATGACATTGAACCAAACGGCAACGGAATCCATGGTCTTTCGGGAGAGAGTCTACAGGTGCGGCATCGACATCACGCTGGCGGTCGTCGGCGGCAAATGGAAAGCCTCGATCCTCTGGCACCTGGCGCAGGAGACCCTGCGCTTTTCCGATCTGCAGCGGCAATTTGCCGACATCACCCGCAAGATGCTGACGCAACAGCTGCGGGAACTGGAGGCAGACGGGCTGGTGCACCGGGAGGTCTATCCGCAGGTGCCGCCCAAGGTCGAATATTCGCTGACCCGAAAGGGGCGAAGCATCTATCCCATCCTCGAGCAGATGTGCGAATGGGGCCAGGGGTTCGTCAGGGACGGAGAATGATGGCGGAAAAATCCCGCGAACGATTTACATTGCCGCTAAAGGCCGCAGATGGTATATAAGTCGCGCCGTGAACCACAGGGGAAAACCATGATCAGTGCTCACAATGTGGCCCTCGCCTACGGGAAAAGGGTCATTTTTAAAGACGTCAGCATCAAGTTCATCCCCGGCAACTGCTACGGCCTTATCGGCGCCAACGGCGCGGGAAAATCCACTTTTCTGAAGATCCTCGCCGGGGAGCTCGACGCGGACAAGGGGGAGATCTCCGTCGGACCGGGCGAGCGCATCGCCATGCTGCGGCAGGATCACTTCGCCTTCGACGAGGAGACGGTCTTCAACACCGTCATGATGGGGCATGCCCAGCTCTACAAGGTCATGGCCGAGCGCGAGGCGATCTATTCCAAAGGGGATTTCACCGAAGAGGACGGCATCCGCTCCGGGGAGCTCGAAGCGGAATTTGCCGAGATGAACGGCTACGAGGCGGAATCCGAGGCCGCCGTGCTGCTCAACGGCCTCGGCATCCCCGAGGAGCTGCGCCACAAGAAGATGAAGGAACTCGAAGGCGGGGAGAAAGTGCGGGTGCTGCTGGCCCAGGCGCTGTTCGGCAACCCGGACGTGCTGCTCCTTGACGAGCCGACCAACCACCTTGACCTTAAGTCGATCGCCTGGCTGGAGGATTTTCTCTCCCGCTTTCAGAACACGGTCATCGTGGTCTCGCACGACCGCCACTTTCTCAACCAGGTCTGCACCCACGTGGCCGATATCGACTTCGGCAAGATCACCGTGTACGTGGGCAACTACGACTTCTGGTACGAGGCCAGCCAACTGGCCCTGAAGCAGAAGCAGGAAGAAAACCGCAAGGTCACCGAGAAGGCCAACGAACTCAAGGAATTCATCCAGCGCTTCAGCTCCAACGCTTCCAAGGCCAAGCAGGCTACCTCGCGCAAGAAACTGCTGGAAAAACTCACCCTGGAGGACATGCCCGTCTCCTCGCGCCGCTATCCCTTCGTGGTGTTCAAGCCCGAGAGGGCCTGCGGCGACATCATCCTCGAGATCAAAGACCTGTGCGTAAGCGTGGATGGGGCCCAGGTGCTGAAAAACTTCAGCCTCAATGTCAACAAGGGGGACAAGATCGCCTTCGTTGGCGGCGACAGCCTGACCAAGACCACCCTGTTCCAGGTTCTGGCCGGGGAGCTCAAACCGGACAGCGGCAGCTTCCGCTGGGGAGTGACCATCACCTCGGCCTACTTCCCCAAGGAGAACCGCCGCTACTTCGAGAATGACCTGAGCCTGATCGAGTGGCTGGGGCAGTTCGCTCCCAATGAGGGGGAGAGTTTTGCCCGCGGCTTTCTCGGCCGCATGCTTTTCTCCGGCGAGGAGGCGACAAAGAAATCCAATGTCCTCTCAGGCGGTGAAAAGGTTCGCTGCATGCTGGCGAAGATGATGCTGACCGGCGCCAACGCCCTGATTTTCGACGAACCGACCAACCATCTCGATCTCGAGTCGATCACCTCCCTCAATAACGGCATGATGTCCTACTCGGAGGTGATTCTCTTCGCCTCGCACGACCACAAAATCCTCTCGACGGTGGCCAACCGCATCGTCGAATTCACCCCCCGGGGGATCATCGACCGCACCATGACCTTTGACGAATACCTGGAAAGCGCCGAGGTCAACCGCATGAGGAATGAACTCTACGAGGGCGAGGCATCCCTCACGCTGTAAAGGTGGCGGACACCTGCCCGCTGCGGATATCCCCGAATCGACCAATAAAAAAGGCGGCCCTAAAGGCCGCCTTTCCTGTTTCATACTGACGATAATGGGACTTATCGGCTGGCAGGCGCTCCTGCGCTGGCCGCCTTGGGACCGGACGGGCGACGCGAGCGCCCTGCGCGTTGTGGCCCCTTTCCCTGTTTTTCCCCGGCGGGGTTTCGGTGCGACTGCCTCTTGGGCCGCGGGGTGCGATCCGCCGGCTGCGGCTGAGCGGGAGCGGCAACCTTATAGTCGAACCCATCGAGCGTGCGACGCTCGATGGAGGCGCCCAACACCTTCTCGATGGCCTTGACCATGGCCGTATCCTCGCCGGTCACCAGGGTGAACGCTTCACCGGTGCGCGCAGCACGGCCGGTTCGGCCGATGCGGTGAATGTAGGTCTCCGGGGTGTCGGTGATGTCGTAGTTGATCACGTGCGAGACCTGCGAGACATCGATCCCCCGCGCAGCGATATCGGTCGCCACAAGGACCTGATAGCGCCCTGAGCGGAAGCCGTCCAGGGCCTCCTGACGCCGGTTTTGCGAGAGGTTCCCCTGCAGGGAGGCCGATTTGTAGCCGGCCTTTTCCAGCTGAAGCCCCAGGCGCTTGGCGTGATGCTTGGTGCGGGTGAAGACCAGCACCGACTCGGTATCCGTATGCTGCAGAAGCTGCAGGAGCAGATGCGTCTTCAGATGCTTGGGCACCGGATAGAGGGCATGGCTGACGGTCGTTGCCGGGGCAACCCTGTCAACCTGAACCGTTGTCGGGTTGTTGAGCACCTCGGCGGCCAGCTTGCGGATCTCTGCCGGCATGGTTGCGGAAAAGAGCAGGGTCTGGCGCTTGGCGGGCACGTGGCCGAGGATGCGACGGATGTCGGGGAAAAAGCCCATGTCGAACATATGGTCGGCCTCGTCGAGCACCAAAACTTCCAACCGGGAGAGATTGATGGTGCCCTGACGGATATGATCGAGCAGGCGACCGGGACAGGCCACGACAATCTCGGCGCCCTTTCTCAGTTTCTGCACCTGGGGATTGATGCCCACACCGCCATAGACGGTGAGGCTGCGTAGCGAGGTCTTGCCGGCCAATATGCCGATAGCCGTGTGAATCTGCTCGGCCAGTTCGCGGGTCGGTGCGATGATCAACGCCCTCACGCAGCCGCGCGGTCCCTGCATCAGTCGATGAAGGATCGGCAGCACGAAAGCCGCGGTCTTGCCCGTACCGGTCTGCGCCAGGCCCATGACGTCCAGACCGGACATGACCGGGGGAATCGCCTGTGCCTGAATCGGGGTCGGTACGGTATACCCGGCGGCGACAATGCCTTCGGCTACCTTGGGGTGAAAATTAAACGCGTGAAACTCCTTCCGTATAAAAAAAGCCCCGGATAAATATTCCGGGGCTCACGATGACTTTGTTTTGACTTCGTATTTTTCCTGGAACAGCTGTGTAATGAGGCAACTTAACAGCTAGAGCCAATCCCTGTCAAGGAATATCCCCTGTCCGGCCTGAGTCTACGGTCAAGCTGAGTTGCGAAGCGGCGGGCAAGACGGCCAAAAGGTAGAAGGGGCCGAAAGGGTCATTCTAACCCTGTTCGGCCCCCGGAGCTCTCGCCACGATCTTTCGGGATCGGGCTTATTTTTTATGACAGTCGGCGCAACCCGTCGGGCCCTCGCCCTTCTCCTTATGGCAGTCGCGGCAGAGCTTATGGGCGGAATCGCGATCCAGGACGATCTTTTGCGGCAGGCCGTCGCCGTGGCAGGTCACGCAGCCGAGCATGAGGCCATGATCTTTATGCGGAAAGGTCACGTTGCCGTTTTTGTTCTCCAGGGTCACCACCTCCAAACCGGCCGGAACTTCCACAACAGCCGTCGAGGAAGCTTCTTCGGCGGCGCGGGCGACGTTCTCTTCAACCACCTGCATCGGTCCGAGACCCTCTTTCTTCCCTTCCTGGGGAGACAG
>QKGY01000290.1 GCA_003250235.1 Desulfuromonadaceae bacterium | reverse complement strand
GGCCCTGCTGGAGGATAAATCATGAGAAAACTCTGGATTGTCTGCTGCTTACTCATTAGTGGCCTGATGGTTACCACCATCCCAGCGGTAGCCGACTCAACGGCCCCGGCAGCCGCTTCACCAACCGTCATCGATGTGGAAGCGGGGAATTCCGCGGCACTTAAAGCCGCCTTGGAACGCTGGCAGGCAATGACTCCGGAACAACGCGATCAACTGCGCCAACGGTATCAGCAATTCAAATCCCTCCCGGCGGAAGAACAACAGGTCCTTCGCGAGCGCCTGCAGCGTTTTCGTCAAGCGTCTCCCGAGGAACAGCAAACAATTAAAGAACAGTTTAAACGTTGGCAACAACTCTCGCCTGAACAGCAACAAAAAATTCGGGAGGCCTATCAACAATTCACGGCTCTCTCCCCCGAGCAGCAGGAGGAGTTAAAGGAAGATCTTCAGAAACTTCGCGACCTCCCTGACGATCAACGCAGCGTAAGACGTCAGGAAATTCGCCGCCAATACTTTGGCGGTCAAGCCGTTCGCTCAGGCGGAGGCACCCGTAGCGGCGGTATGCATAAATGATATCCCCTCGCCGCGGCATTCCGGCCATGGCCCCCCGTTATGCCGTACAGGGGGGCTTTTTCCTTTTTTACCTCTGGATTGGCTGGCGCTTTACCCTTTGGGTTACGGCACTTCAGAACGGCACTCTACCCAATGTATCAAGGCCTGAGGCCGTAGACGGCTTTTTACCCATCAGTGGGCTAATGGGGCTGCGTTACTGGGTACAATCCGGCGAGTTACACCCTATACACCCGGCTGCTGCACTCATCTTTTTAGCGGCCCTTCTTTCGGCCGTTCTTCTCAAACGAGGGTTTTGCTCCTGGGTCTGCCCCATATTTCCTCTTTCCGAGATGCTTTGGCGCCTTGGTCATCGGCTGACCAAAAGAACTTTTGCGCCGCCTTTCTGGCTCGATCTTCCCCTACGCAGTCTTAAATATCTGTTGTTAGGTTTCTTTGTTTTCCAGATTCTCTGGATGATGCCTCTGGCTGGGCTGCGAGCTTTCCTCGCTGCGCCGTACCACAAGATTGCCGACATACGCATGTTGCATTTCTTTCAACATCCCTCCAGTCTGTTCCTATCCATTCTGGGAGTCCTGATTCTACTCAGCCTTTTTATTCAGATGCCCTGGTGTCGCTATCTTTGCCCTTATGGGGCTCTGTTAGGCATTCTTTCCATGCTGTCTCTTTCCAAAATCCACCGCAATGAACATCACTGCATCCGCTGCGGGCTCTGTTCTTCCCGCTGTACGGCCTGGCTACCCGTTATGCAGTTGCGCCGTGTACGCTCTGCCGAATGTTACGGATGCTATCGATGCGTTCAGGGATGTCCCGCTCCCGGTGCTCTGCAGATGCAGGTGCTGGGGCGTATAACCCTGCATCCACTTGTTTTCGGTCTGCTGGTGATTATTCTTTTTGTTGCCGTTTCCTTGTATGGACATTTATCGGGGCACTGGCATAGTCAGACGTCCCTACAGGATCTGATGCTATTTCTTCATGCACGTTGATGTGCACTTGATTCTTTGTTTTCTTACATTGATTTACGCATGCCCACGCCACGGAATCTGCTGCGACCTAGTTTCACGCTGTGACAGTAGCAAAGTGCCCCGCTTTCTACCTTTCTCTTTTCCGCTCTGACAACAAAAAAGCCCGGCATAATGCCGGGCTTTTTTGTTGTTTTCTTCTGGTAAAAGACGGATTAGAAATCCATCTGCCACTTGATACCAGCCCAGAGGTAGTCGCCCTGGCCAACACCAGCGGCGTCATCCATGAAGTCATAGTAGCTGACAACCGGAACAATGGTGAACCCGTCAGCCACGGGAACTTCAGCCTGAACGAAGTAGCCGATCTGGTCATCCTTCTCAGCATAATCGTCACGATCGTTGGATTGGTAGCCAACGCCGGCAAGACCGAGGAATTTGGGGAACTGGTAAGCAGCCTGGACATACCCACCATAGGTAGTGGCATCGTTGCCATTGCCATAGCTGGCGAACTCGTCGTCAATCCAACCGGTTCCGACCAAGCCGAAATCGCCCAGGTTCTGCCCGTAGAAGAGGTTGCCCTGAAGAGCTACGGCACCGGCATTGGTTTTCCAGTTGAAGGCAGCCAGATAGGAATCAATGGAATCGTCATTGAAATCGTAGGTCTGGTAAGCTACAGATGCCCCATAGGCCAGGTAGCCAAGGTCATGCATGTAACCGACAGCCAGCTTAGGCAGGTAGTAGTCGTAGGAGCCGCTGCCATCGTCCATGGACTGAGCATTGTTCTTGATGCCGGCAAACCAGAAGCCGTTTTTCAGCTCGACGCGGATCTGGGGGAGACGGCCGTCATACACATCACCGAAACCAGCAGAACCGTTGTCCTCATAGGCGGCTTCGCCCGAACCGAAACCATACAGGGTGTAGTCCTGACCGATGGTCAGGGTGCCGTTGCCGAAATCCCAGGAGCCATAGAGCAGGCGGAGGTTAACGCCGGTGCCATACTCGAAACGACCGCTGAGATCACCGGTGTTGAACTTGCCGCCGATACGGCTGTTGCCTGCCAGTTCCCATTTCAGATCGGAATCGCTGTCATCGCCATTGGCGTCGATAACACCATCAGGATAACCAAGGGTCTGGTAATACGTTGCCATACGTACCGAACCGTAGAGGCTGTAATCAGCCATAGCCGGCGCGGCCATCATCAGTGCCAACCCACAGAAGAGCATAACTTTGGTGAAACGCTTCATTGCAGAAATCCTCCTGAAAATGAACATTCATTTTTCCCTAAAGCAAGGGAGTGGGAGATCCCCATAAGGGATCCGGTTAGATTACGGATTAATGGGCTTCGAACTCATACCCGCAAGCAGGACACTTGACTTTAATAGGCTCGCTTTTTCCCGGCTTGGCACAAGCAGCCAGCGACAAGGAAAACATGACAACCAGAACCAGTGTGATCAATTTTTTCATTCTTCTCACGCTCCTTTCGATTGGTCAAATAAACAGCCACCTTTGCCCATCAAAGGGGCTGCCAAAACATTAGATTTAAACCACTTGTGATATATACACCAGCCTCTTATCACAGCCAATACTTAAAGTGAGACTTTCATAAAAAAATCCCCAAAAACCGGCATCCTGAACACAATGACCGTATTTTTTACCCGATAATCATTTCTCGATAGTGTACGTTCCGTTTTCACCGAAAGCACAATGAGCATCCAGGTATTGCATATTGGCCTTGTTTACGAAATCCGATTCATCCAGGATTGCGTAATAGGAACTGGCGCTACGCCCACCTGTGGTGCAGTAGAAAACAATTCGCCCTTTCTTGTTCAGTTTCTCAATCGACTCCTTCGAGTGAAAAATAAAATCCTCTTCGGTGATGTTGATCGCCCCGGGGATGTGCCCTGCCTCAAACTCCTGGGGATCACGAACATCTACGAACTGAGCACCCTTGGTACTCACCAGGGTCTTGAACTCTTCAGGATCAATAGTTTCCGGCAGCCCTTCCGTATTTTCCGGTTCTGAGATCTTCGCAGTAGCCGCTTCTTCCCCCCATAATGGCAGCCCCGCTTCTCTCCAGACCGGTTCCCCGGCTGAGTAGACTTTGACATTGTCATACCCCAGCGCCATTGCGGCTTTGGCCGCCTTATGGCTCAGGAGGCAATCTGCCCCCCCGCAATAAAATATCATCAGGACCGACTTGTCCGCCGGAAGCAGGCCCTTCTTCTGATCAAATTCCGTATTTGGCAGATTGACCGCTGTTGGAATAAAAGACTTTCGATATTTGATGGCCGGCCGGGCATCCACCAGCAAGTAGGTCTCCTTTTCCGGTGCCATGACCAGTCTTTCCACAAATTTCGTTTCTACCACCTCGTAGTTTCCTGCTTTTTTCCACCCGGGTTCTCCCTCGTACCATACCTTGACGTTGGTCAGCCCTTTAGCCTGGGCAATCGCGGCAGATTCGGCACTAAGTTTACAGGTAGTCCCCCCACAATAGAATATGAGCAGCTTGTCCTTGGACAGGGTATTGATCTTTTGTTCCAGATAAATCTTGGGGATATTGATCGCTCCAGGAACATGGCCCGCTTCATATTTGACTTCCGGGCGGGCATCGATCAAAACGAAAGACGCTGCCTTGTTCTGGTCGTTCATCAATGAGACAACCTCTGGAGTGGTGATACGCAGCGCCGGATCCTGGCGAACGGGCTCGGCAGCCATCGCCCCTTCAGTGGCTTGAGCATTTCTCTCCATAGATTGGGGCAGGGTGCATCCCCCAAGGAAAATCATCCCCACGATGGCAATAGAAAGCACCCGTTGCAGCTTGGCCATACACATAAACCTTGTCCTCCTTGTGTGTTTGTTTTCAAACTATTTAGACGGGTAGAGGCAAGCATGTTTCATACCACGTGAAAATTCCCCTATTTGCCCGCTTTGGCATTCCCAATTCAAACAATCTCGCACATAAGGACCGCGCTTTGGCCGACACTTACGGTGCTATCCCTGTTAGAAAAGCAAAAAGCCCCGGAATTCGACCGGGGCTTTTTGTTCGCGTGTACTGTCACTGAATTTCGTAAACAACCAACGACGCTTTTCGTTTTGAAAAAGGACTCGTCTGGGGATTTCCCAGGATCGTGGCGATTTCCAGTTGGCCGTCATTGTCCACATCCGCCACCTGAAAATCGGCCAGGTAGCCATCCTGGGTTCGAGTATGCCAGGCTTCCCTCAACCCTCCGCCACTCCAGACAAAAGCCTGTATCATCGACTCTCTATACATACGCCAGCGGGACATCAGGGAAAACCCTTTATTGACCGCCACGAGGATCTCTCCCGCGGGTCCCCTTTTCATACCCACCTTGAGATAGAGGACTCTCTTATCCCCTTTCGACCCGCCTGGGCTGTTCGGATCGTCACGCTCTATCCCTGTTTCCCCATGGGCATAGTCTTTTCCCCCTTCCCACAGAACATTGTCGTTCTGTCCGTAAATCACCAATTGGTGATCGTTATTCACCAGCGCCCAGAGCCGTTCCTCACCATTGTTAAAGGGCAGAAAACCATAGATGTCCGCTTGCTCGGGAAGAGGAACAGCGGCTCCTTCCGAAACCGTATTCCCCTGGGCAATCATACGAAATACCGGGGGACGGAAGTCGGTTCGCAAATCTCCCATACGCTGGCCCAGAAGAACATTCCCTTCTCCTGAAAACTCCACCGTAGCGAAATAATAAGGCAGATCCTCCTGGGTTTGAACAAACGATTTCCCGTTGAACTGAACGATCAGCGAGGACAACCTTTCGTTTGTTACCCCAGTAATATAAAGCTCGGTCCTCCCATTTCCGTCGAGATCCGCATAGGCCAGCCGAACAACCTGCCTGCGGCTGCCTGTTTTAACTGTAGCGACCGATGCATACCCGGAGGCCGTACGTCGACCGATCTCAATACGGTCCTCAAACCCCAGCGCGGTTTCGAGCAAGCCGTCGCCGTCGAGATCCGCAACGACCAGGCCGACAGGCTTTCCTTCCTGCAACGGTCCAGACCAAATGCCTTGAGTCGCCTGAATATCCTCATGAACGATGGCGGAAGGCTCCTGACCCGTCTTTACGGCGCCCATCACCGGGGCGGCCACAACGACATTCGAGGGAGGGGCTGGTGCCGGCGGAACAGCCCTCATGGCTTCTCCGCCGGGCATCGGATAGGAACGCAGAACTTCAGCCGTTGAATCGCGTACAACAAGGTCATCCTGTCCCAAAATGAACTCCAAAACGGGAGGCCCGGGCTCCGTTGCAGTCGCCGGTAACGGTTTGCCGAATTCCGCCTTTTCGTAACCCTGCCAGTTTAGTTGCGGCAGAGCCTGCTGCAGCTCTTCATACAAGGGCATCCCTGTACTGCGATAATCAATAAAACGAGCCTCGAGACCACTGAACCGTTTGACGGTGTCCCCACGCTTGACATCCAGAGCCTTACCCACCGTCTGCACATAGGAGTAACCCTTTTTGATCTGCATAACCCGCAGTACAGCACGGGTTTGATCCAGGGTCCCCATGACTTCCTTGGTTACGGGATGGATGATTTTTTCACCCCGATCCACGATCGTGAGAAGATCCCCGGTCGCAAGGCCGGAGCTGGCATCCAGATCGACCAGAAACTCACCCTCTGCAACCGGCATAATGATAACGCCAGAAACCTCTCTGAAATCCTTTTTCAACGACGTGGGAACTTCCGCAACGGCGTTGGCACAGATACCCAGCAGCAGAAGCAATCCGCTGAGTGCGATCCCGATTCCCTTGGTCATCTTTCTCTCCTTTGTCCCGTAAAACCATGCGCCGGCGCTACAACAATCGGATGAAAATATCTCAGTTCTGAAGTCGCTAACATAGCATAGCCCAGGGGTTCCATCAATTCTCCATCACGCGGTATTCCGGATAAAAAAAGGCCCCGGCAAAACCGGGGCCTATCGGCATACCACAAAAAAATCGTATTCGTGAAATTAGAAGTTCATCTGCCACTTGGCGCCAGCATAGAGAGCATCGCCCATGCTGACAGAGGTGTTATTGGGGTTGTCGCCGAAATCAAAGTAGGAGACTTCGGGAACCACGAAGAAGGTCTTGGCGATGTGGATCTCGGTGTTGATGAAAGCAGACATGATAGCTGCCGAATCAGCATAGAGATCGTTGTCATCCACAACATAACCGAAACCGGCATGGAGCTTCTGGTTGTCGGCATAGGCAAAGCCCAGCTGCACGTAGCCACCGTAAGAAGTGGTGTCCTCGAGGGTGTTCCCAGAGACTTGGGCCTTGTGGTAGTTGTAAGCGCCAGAGAGGCTGCTGGTGGTCCCGGGCAGGCTCAGACGGCTCATGCCGAAGTTGCCCAGGTTGGTGCCATAGTGCAGGTTGTAGGTCAGGTCAAGGGCTTTGTCCTGTCCAAAGACAGCCTTGCCATGGGTGTAGATGAGGTAGGAGTCAACGGACTCGTCAAAAGTGCCAATTTCCTCATCGTAAGTCTGGTAAGCCACGCCAACACCGTAGCTGAAGCCATCAACTTTACCGTCATAACCAACGGCCAGTTTGGGGATGAAGGAATCTGTCAGAGCGGCCGTACCCCCAACCGTATCAGCAGAAACATTGGGGGAAATGGCAGCCACATAGAAGCCATTGTCCAAGGTCACTTTGATCTGGGGTTTACGGCCGTCATACAAGGCGCCAAAACCGATGAAGCCCTGGTCAGCCAGAACAACCTGGTCAGAGAAGTAGGTATAGGGGTTGTAGTCCTGACCGATGAGCAGGGTGCCGCTGCCAAAGTTCCAGGTTCCAGGTACCATAGAGCAGACGGAGATTGACGCCAGTGCCATACTCGAAACGGCCGCCGATGTCGCCGGTGGTGAACTTGCCACCGATACGGCTGTTGCTGTTGAGGTTCCAGGTCAGGTCGGAGTCGCTGTCGTCGCCGTTGGCGTCAATGGTACCATCAGCAAAGTTGACGGTATCATAGAAGGTGGCGAAACGAACCGAGCCGTAGAGACTGGAATCGGCCATGGCGGGGATCGCCATAGCCAGGGCTACAGCCACTGCAAGCAGTCCAAAAGTAAATCTCTTCATTCTGTGCCTCCTGAATAAAAATCAAAAAGTGATGCCACGGTCATCCGCGGCCGTCCTGGGTAAAACGTTTCCGCAGAAGGACCCTTAGTTTCCTTCCATAGGAGCCTGGAAC
>QKGY01000052.1 GCA_003250235.1 Desulfuromonadaceae bacterium | reverse complement strand
GGAACGTTCGCTGCGGGCGATTTCGGCATCCAGGGTCACGTCGAAAAAGGCCCGGTTGTAGAGACTGGTCAGCGAATCGGTCAGGGCCAGCCGTGCCAGGTCGCTCTTGACCTTGCGGACATGGTCCATCCGGTCCTTTTGACGCAGATGAACGCGGATGCGGGCTGCCATCTCCTGAATGGAAATTTCCGGCGAAATACAGTCGCTCGCGCCAAGATCGAGGGCCAGGATGCGCTCATTCGCTTCGACCGCGTCACAGAGAACCAGCACGGGGATATCCGCATGTTCATCGCGTTTCTGCAAAGAGCGCAGCCACAACAGGCTGTCGAGAGCAATTTTTTCCTGCCAGCAGAAAATCACGGAGACCGGCTTTGTCTCCAGCGATTCGAAAGCGGTTTCACCGTCGTTGACGGTACGGAGCTCCGCGAACAGATCCGTTGCGGCTATTTTTGCCATCGCTGTCTGGCGATGGGAGGAATCCGTTCCGACGATCATGGCTTTGTGTGTCATGGTGGTACCCCACTGCGAGAGATGTTTCCATCGAGTTGCCGTTGTCCTTCTTATCGGCAGAAGTCTTCAGATATTTAAGGTTTTTTTTCGGTAAAGAAATTCCGGTTCCCATCCGATAAGATGGCTATGAGCCTTATTAGCCCCATATCGCTGCCGCATCTGTCGGTCCAGCCCGTTGTCTCTGCCAGCGCCCCTCATGAGGAGCGGCAGTATGATCTGCAGCCCAATCAGCTGGTGCGTGTGACTGTTGCTGAAGGCGGACAAGAGAGGGCGCTTCTCGACCTCGGTCATCGTCAGGTTCTTGCTGAAACCAAGGTTCCACTGCAAAGCGGCCAGAAGCTGAACATGGTGGTGGTGGAGACATCCCCCCAACTGCTGCTTCGCGTTGTCGAGGACAAACTGGCCGGTCGTCTGCTTCGCGCCCTGCATCTGTTGGGGGAAAAGACCGAGCTGGCTCCCCTGTTGTCGCAGTTGCTGGCTGAGGCCGGGGGACAAAAGATGCTGAAAGGGCCGGCTCGGCAGACAATCGAGAATGTCATGGCTTTTTTACGCCAATCTCCCGACGGAATAA
The DNA here is from genome assembly GCA_003250235.1 of Desulfuromonadaceae bacterium. GTDB lineage: Bacteria > Desulfobacterota > Desulfuromonadia > Desulfuromonadales > SZUA-540 > SZUA-540. Next base: position 3,676 of record QKGY01000052.1, on the reverse strand, counting down.
CCGGCGAGGATCTGGCCGGGCTAGCGAGGCTTCTCGGTATGGACGCCGAGGCCGATCTGGCGAATGGGGATCTGGATAAAGTCCTGGCCGGGCTCAAAGGTGCGCTGATGCAGGCGGCCAGCCAGCTTTCCTCTGAAGATTCCCCGTCTTCGGATGTGGAAAAGCGCTTGCAGAATCTGGAGCTCCTTCAGCTTTGTCGAAGCCGTCTGGACGGCGAGGGCATCCAGTTTATTCCTCTGCCTCTGCCTTTTCTGGAGCAGGGATATCTGCTTGCGGAAAGGGGACACCCAGGTGAGGAAGGGGAGGCGCCCCCTCACGTGCTGACGCTGAGTTTGCAGCTCGAAGGGCTGGGAAACCTGCAGGTCAAACTTCTGTACGACCAGCAGGGGCTTTATGCACGCTTCTTTTGCGAATCCCGCTCGGTAGCTGATTTTGTCTCATCTTTCCGGGAGGAGTTGACCGATATGCTCACCTCCGTGCCGTTGCAGGGGGCCGCCTTTACCGACGGTGCCCAGGATCCCGCCCAGGCGTTGGCTCACCGTGTCATGGCGGATGGCGACGGACTTCTGGATGCCCGGGTATAGCCATGAATGATACGACGCCCATGAAAAAAGCGGTTGCCCTCCAGTACGATAGGGAACGCGCTCCGGCGCCACGGGTTGTGGCTAGCGGCCAGGGGGAGGTGGCTGCCCGCATTCTGGAGACGGCGCGCGAGGCGGGACTTCCCATCAGAGAGGACCCCGATCTTCTGGAAGTCCTGGCCAGGGTGCCGGTGGGGACGGAAATCCCCCCCGAGCTTTATCAAGCCGTTGCGGAAATTCTGGCCTTCGTCTATCGTGTCAATAATCGCTATAAGGATAAGGTGGGGAATGAATCCTGAGCCGGTTGGCGATCTTTCGTATCATGGGGAAGGAATGCCCCCGGTGTTTTATTCGTGACGTATGTTTGACGACAGGGAACCCCATGGGCTCTCTGTATTTCACTTATTTTCAAATATGAGGTGAGTATGACGGAAAAACCTACCAAGAACTCTCTGCTCGAATCCGATCCGGCCATGGACGAGGATACCATGGAAGGCAAGTTCCTGACCTTTCATCTGGGCAAGGAGGATTACGGCATTGAGATCCGCTTTGTCACAGAGATCATCGGGGTGCAGAAAATAACGGAAGTGCCCGATATGCCCGATTTCCTTAAAGGAGTCATCAACCTGCGCGGCAAAGTCATTCCGGTGATGGATGTCCGGACACGGTTCAAGCTGTCGGAGCGTCCCTACGACGACCGTACTTGTATTATCGTCGTCAACCTCAACGAAACGGCCGTGGGCCTGGTTGTCGACGAGGTGAGCGAGGTGGTCACGATCGAGAAAGAACAGATCGAACCTCCCCCGAAAACCAGCCGGGGCAAGAGCAGCCGTTTCTTTAAAGGGATGGGCAAAATTGGCGATGAGGTCAAAATCCTTCTCGATGTGGAAAGGCTTTTGTACGATGAGGAACTGCAAAACCTCGGGCAGATGGCCGAGGCCTGAGACGGTTTGCCGGACAGGCCGCTTCGTCTGATGCTCCCGGGACTCCGGGGCTTAAAATAGCAAGAAAAGATACAGAAAGGTCCGCCCTCAAGCGGACCTTTTTTCTTTGTTGTGCACTTTTCGGTGTCTGCTAAAGTCTTTCTAAGGGCAAGGGGGACGCCATGGAAGGACGTGTGATTACAAGCGAGTTTGCCGGGGCGCTGCTGGAGACCCTGGCTCAAAGGGGGATTGTCATGGGGCCGGTGACGGGGGCGGATGGCGTCGTTCGCCTGAGGCCTGTCACGTCCTGGTTGCAGTTGTCGGCGGGCGCTCTTCCGAGGATTCCCCTCAAAAAAGTCGTTTTCCCTTCAGGCCGGGACATCTGGCGCTGGGTCGATGGCGGCTACAGCGCCGTTGACGGAAAGGATGCGTCTCCGGCGGCGTTGGTAGGCATCGCTCCCTGCGACCTGTACGGACTGGCTTACCTGGATCGGGTGTTTGCCGAAGATGAGCGCTATCTGCGGCGCCGCCAAGAACTGGTTCTGGTGGCGGCCGTGTGTCAGCCGGACGACTCCTGCAGTTGCCCGCCACGGACGGAGTTTCCTCCCTGCGATCTCTTTTTGGGGACCGATACCGTCTGGGCCCTTTCGGAGGTCGGGGAATCTTTGCTCTCGACGCTTTCCCCCTTTATCCGAGAGACTCAACCGGCACTAAGCCTGGAGGCGATGGTTGCGCCGCACGGCACGCCCTTGCCCGAGTCCAGTGAGGATTTGTTTCGGAATAGCGCCCAAAACCCGGTGTGGCAGCGGGAAGCGCAACGCTGCTTCTCCTGCGGGGCGTGCAGCGCGGTCTGCCCGACCTGTTATTGCTACGATGCCATTGACACGGCGTTGCCTGACGGCTCGGTGACGCGGTCGCTGGCTTGGGACAACTGTTTTTTCCGAGAGCACGGCCTCGTGGCCGGGGGATATGATTTCAGGGCCGGCCGAAAAGCACGCCTGATGTTTCGGTTCGAACACAAGCGTCTCGGGTTCGGCGCTTTGCGGGGGATTGATTCCTGTGTCGGATGCGGTCGCTGTCTGCGGGCCTGTCCGGTCGGAATTTCCGTCAGCGCCATCGCCGAAGAACTGGCGAAAGGAGAGGGCTGATGGCGACGCACTCTTTGCCGATGCCTGCCCGAATCGCTTCCATTGACGCCGCGGTTCGGGACAATCATGTGTTCACTTTTGCCCTTTCCGATGATCTGCGGGTCGCCCCAGGCCAATTTGTCGAAGTCACGGTCCCCGGCGTCGGCGGCTTTCCCGTTTCGGTTTGCGCTCTTTCGCCTGAGCGGGTGCTGGAGGCCTGTATCCGCCGGGTCGGCCGGGTGACCTCGGCGTTGTATACGCTTCCTGTTGATGCGTGTGTAGGCATCCGGGGGCCTTTCGGCAACGGATTTCCCCTTCAGGCTTTCGAGGGGAGGGACGCCCTGCTTATTGCCGGCGGTCTGGGGATGGCGCCGATCCGTGCCTTGTTGCACGCCCTTATGAACCGTGGCGATGGCGTAGGGCAGATTACCCTGCTTTACGGATCGCGTGACCCCGATTCTCTTCTTTTCCGCACGGAGCTGGAAACCCTCGCCCGCCAGCACAGGGCGCGTGTCCAGTTCTCGATCGATTTCTACACCGAGCTGCCCTGGACGAGCGGCGATGTGGTCTGCCGGGTCGGTCTGGTCAACAGTCTTCTTGACGGGTTGTCTTTCCATCCCGAGCGAACGACCGCGGCGATATGTGGTCCTCCCGCCCTGTATGGGTGTGTTCTTGAGGAACTGGTCGCACTCGGGATGGACCCGGATTTCATCTACGCCACCCTGGAGCGTCGCATGCGATGCGGCATTGGGCAGTGTTGCCATTGCGTGACGGGGGGCACTTTCGTCTGTCAGGAAGGGCCGGTGTTCAATCTTTCGCGACTGCGGCAGCTGCCCGGGGTGATCTGAGGAGGGGAATGATGCGTACGCTGTCCTGGATTTATACGCGGTTTACCTCCTGTTCCGGGTGCCAGCTGATGCTGCTCAACTGTGAGGCGGAACTGGCGCTCTTGGCCTCGCAGGATTTGCGCGAGTTCTCCATGGCCTCGTCGGCACGGCATGGGGAGGGCCCGGTGGATCTGGCCCTGGTGGAGGGCTCCATTTCC
>QKGY01000414.1 GCA_003250235.1 Desulfuromonadaceae bacterium | reverse complement strand
CTTCGGTACCCTCGGCGAATTGGTATGCGAGCGCTCCGGGGTGCTCAACCTCGGTATCGAAGGGATCATGACCGCCGGTTCGCTGGCCGGGTGGATGTGGGTCTACCAGGGGGGAACACTGTGGGGCGGCGTGCTGTTCGCGGCCTGCGTCGGCGCCCTGTTCGGGGTGCTGCACAGCTTTTTTGCCGTCTACCTGGGACTCTCCCAGCATGTCACGGGGCTGGGGATTACCATGTTCGCCTCGTCGCTGAGCTACTTCGTGTTCCGCATGATGCTGCCCAACGTCACCACGCCGCCGAAAATAGTCCCCTTCGAGCCCATGAGTCTTCCGGGGCTGGGCCGCCTGCCGGTTGTCGGAGAGGCGCTGTTCACCCAGTCTCCCCTGACCTGGCTCGCCCTGGCGCTGGTCGTCGTAGTCGGCTATGTTCTGTTTTATACGCCTTTGGGGCTGGCCGTGCGCATGGTGGGCGAAAACCCCATGGCTGCCGAAGCCCAGGGGCTCAACGTCCACCTGCTGCGCAGCGGCGCCGTCGTCTTCGGCAGCGCTCTGATGGCGGTGGGCGGCACCTTTCTGACCCTTTCGGCGTTCGACGCCTTCTATATCGGCATGACCAACGGACGGGGATGGATCTGCATCGCCCTGGTCGTCTTCGCCTCCTGGCGTCCCGGCAAGGCGCTGCTGGGAGCCGTGCTTTTCGCGATTTTCGATGCGGTGCAGATGCGGGTGCAGCAGCAGTCGGTCTCGGCGATCCCTTACCAGTTCTACCTCATGCTCCCCTACGTCATGAGCATCGTCGCCCTGATCGTCATGTCCCGTCGCGCCGCCTATCCCAAGGCCCTGCTCGTTCCGTTCCGCCGGGGCGAGAGATAACGGAGAGATTGCCATGCTCGACCTGATCGTTCGCCAAGCCAACCTCGTCGGTCACGCGCAGCCCCAGGACATCGCCTGCCGAAACGGACGCATCGTCGAGATATCCCCGCATATCGAAGGGGAGGCGGCCCGGATTCTCGATGCGACGGGGCGGCTGGTGACGCCCCCGTTCGTCGACGTGCATTTTCACATGGACGCCACCCTGGCGCTGGTGGGTCAGCCGCGACGCAACGAGAGCGGCACCCTGCTCGAGGGGATCGCCCTCTGGGGGGATCTCAAGCCGGAGCAGACCGCCGTGCGCATCAAGGAGAGGGCGCTCAAGCTTCTTTCCTGGTCCATCGCCCGCGGCACCCTCGCCATTCGTACCCACGTCGACATCTGCGATCCCAACCTGACGGCTGTCGAGGCGCTGCTCGAAGTCCGTGAGCAGATGCGTCCCTACGTCGATCTCCAACTTTGCGCCTTTCCCCAGGACGGCTACCTGCGCGATCCCAACGCCAGGGAGCAGATGGCGCGGGCGCTGGATCTCGGGGTGGATGTGATCGGCGGCATCCCTCATTTCGAGCGCACCATGGCCGAAGGGGCCGAATCGGTGCGCCTGCTGTGCGAACTGGCTGCCGAGCGCGGCCTGCGGGTCGACATGCACTGCGACGAGTCCGATGATCCGCTTTCGCGGCATGTGGAGAGCCTGGCCTGCCAGACCGTGCGTTGCGGTCTGCAGGGGAGGGTGAGCGCCTCTCACCTGACCTCCATGCACTCGATGGACAACTATTACGTCAGCAAACTGTTGCCGCTGATGGCCGAGGCCGGTCTGCACGCGATCTGCAATCCCCTGGTCAACATGGTCCTGCAGGGGCGGCACGACACCTATCCCAAGCGCCGGGGACTCACCAGGGTCAAGGAGATGCTCGCCTGCGGCATCAATGCCTGCCTCGGCCATGACGACGTTCTCGATCCCTGGTACCCCCTGGGCACTCACGACATGCTCGAAGTGGCTCACATGGGAGTTCACGCTCTGCATATGAGCGGCATCGCTGAAATGCAGTCCCTCTTTCAGGCGGTAACCGCCAATTCCGCCCGGGCCATGGGGCTGGAAGGCTACGGCATCGAGACCGGGTGTCATGCCGACCTGGTGATTCTCCAGGCTTCCGACCCGGTGGAGGCGATTCGCCTGCGGGCCAACCGGCTCTTCGTCGTGCGTCGGGGCACGGTCATCGCCGAGACCCCCGAGGTCAGGGCTCGCGTGACGCTGGATGCTTCCGAGCAGGAGGTGGATTTCACCGTTTAGAGGGATAGGGGGGAGCCCCTTCTCCAACACGTTGCCATAAAAGGCCACGAGGACCCACCGGAATGGGGGGCTCGTGGCCTTTTTTTTATGCTTATAACAACGCCGTCTCCAGGAATTCCTCCGGTTTTCATATTTCCAGAGTGCCTGCCTGTTTTGGATAACCTGCCGCAATTACTGCCAATAAAAAATACAGTAAAATACGTAAAATACAAAACGAAAATACTCGTACAAAAAAGTAATAAATACACAAAATAATTGTTGACTAAAAAAATAGGATAATATAGGGTCTTTGGTAACACGGTGACGTGCACCGCATCCGATTACAAGAACCAAAGAGGCAAACCATGGATTCCACCCGACGCAGCGTTGCCAAGGCCCTGTCCTGGCGCATCCTGGCCACGATCATCACCACATCGATTGCTTATGCTCTGACGGGCAAGGGAGAGTTTGCCGCCACCATCGGCGTGATTGACACCCTGCTCAAATTCTTTGTCTATTTCGGACATGAACGGCTGTGGAACCGCATCCCCTATGGCCGATCCGAAAAACAGCCCGAATATTTCATCTAGAGAGGTTGACGATGTCCCCAACCCCAGTTTTTTCATTGCCGGAAATACCTGAAGGAACGGACGCTCTGGACATTATCCGCCAGGGCGTCGATCTGGCGGGTGGCCCTGTGTCCCTGGCCTGTTCCTTCAGCGTCGAGGATGTCGTGCTGGTGGATCTGCTCCATCAGTCCCGGGCCGAGGTGGGCATCTTTGCCATCGACACCGGACGGCTCAATGAAGAGACCTATGAAACGGCGGAAGCCGTCGTTCAGCGTTATGGCGTATCCATCGACTGGGTTTTTCCCAAAAGAGAGGCCGTCGAAGCCCTCGAGCGGGAAAAGGGGCTTTATTCCTTCCGCGAGAGTCTGGAAAACCGCCACGAGTGCTGCGCCATCCGAAAGGTGGAGCCCTTGGGCCGAGCCCTTTCCGGACTCTCCGGATGGATTACCGGACTGCGCCGGGAGCAGAGTGTGACCCGCACCGGGCTTGCCCCCCTGGAGATTGACCCCATAAATGGTGGCCTTCTCAAGATCAACCCGTTGATCTTCTGGACCGAACAAGAAATCTGGCGTTATGCCGAGGAGCATCGTCTCCCCGTCAACCGCCTCCACAGGATGGGATATCCCTCCATCGGCTGCGCTCCCTGTACCCGGGCCGTAGCTCCCGGCGAGCATGCCCGAAGCGGGCGCTGGTGGTGGGAAAACCCCGAGCACAAGGAATGTGGCCTGCATCGACGCTAGCCGAATACGCGTCGGGGTGTCGCCCGATGTTAGCGTGAAGGAAGGACGACAATCGCTATGGAAAAAAACATGACGCATCTGCGGCAACTGGAAGCCGAAAGCATACACATCATCCGTGAGGTCGCCGCCGAGTTCGAAAACCCGGTGATGCTCTATTCCATCGGTAAGGATTCGGCCGTCATGCTGCATCTGGCCCGCAAGGCCTTTTATCCGGCAAAGCCGCCCTTTCCGCTGCTGCACGTCGATACGACCTGGAAGTTTCGCGAGATGATCGCCTTTCGGGACCGCATGGCGGCCGAGTGCGGGTTCGACCTGCTGGTGCATCGCAACGAGGAAGGGGTACGCGCCAACATGAACCCCTTTACTCACGGCAGTTCCCTGTACACGGATGTCATGAAAACCGAGGCGCTCAAACAGGCCCTGGACACGTACAAATTCGATGCGGCCTTCGGGGGTGCACGGCGCGATGAAGAAAAATCGCGGGCCAAGGAGCGCATCTTCTCGTTTCGCAGCGAGAACCACCGGTGGGACCCGAAAAACCAGCGGCCCGAATTGTGGAACATCTACAACGCCAGGGTTCGGCCCGGCGAAAGCATCCGGGCATTTCCCCTGTCCAATTGGACGGAACTCGATGTCTGGCAGTACATCTACAAGGAAAATATCCCCATCGTCCCGCTCTATTTCGCCGCGGTTCGACCTGTCGTCGAGCGCGAAGGTATGCTGATCATGGTCGACGATGAACGCCTGGAGCTGAGGCCGGGTGAGAAGGTGGTGCATAAATCGGTGCGGTTCCGCACCCTGGGCTGCTACCCCCTGACGGCAGCGGTCGAATCGACCGCCGACACCCTGGAGGCGATTATCCAGGAGATGCTGCTGACACGAACGTCGGAGCGGCAGGGGCGGCTGATCGATCACGATCAGGCCGGGTCCATGGAGAAGAAGAAGCAGGAGGGCTATTTCTGATGGCGCATCAATCCGATCTGATCGCAAAGGATATTCGTGCCTATCTCAAGGCGCAGGAAGAAAAGTCGATGCTGAGGTTCATTACCTGCGGAAGCGTCGACGACGGCAAGAGCACCTTGATCGGGCGTCTGCTGTGGGATTCCAAGATGGTTTTCGAGGATCAGCTTGCAGCCCTTGAGGCCGACAGCCGCCGGGTCGGCACGCAGGGGCAGAATATCGACTACGCCCTGCTCCTCGACGGCCTCCAGGCCGAGCGCGAGCAGGGGATCACCATCGACGTGGCCTATCGCTACTTCTCCACCGATAAACGCAAGTTCATCGTGGCGGACACCCCGGGGCACGAGCAGTACACCCG
>QKGY01000331.1 GCA_003250235.1 Desulfuromonadaceae bacterium | reverse complement strand
GCCATCGAGTTCAGCAAACAAGGAATTTTCCAGAAGTATGCGATCGATTTCGAGGCGATCGGAGCCCACCTTGAAGCCCTCTACCGGCAGGCGACGGCGCAGGGCATCGGCATCCGACGGGTCATCTTCGATCCCGAACTGCAACCGCTGCTTTTTCAGACTGCGCATGGCGGCTATCTCAAAAAGAACCTCGTCTTTTCCCAAAAACGCGCCTGGGTGCGCCACGATGAACACTACCACGTGGATTTTGACATTCCCTGCAAAGACCTATAGCCACCTGTGCTATGATGCATGAACACGCGTGAACGACTTGAGGAATGATCATGAATACCCTTGCGGACAACCCTGAAAAACCGCCCTGCTGAGGACCTAAGACCTCCGCCGGCGGCGGAGAGATCACCGAGAAAGTCCCCGGCTTCCTCGCCTGGGTCGAGACCCCTGCAGGCCGGGTGCCCCGCATCGCCACCCGGTTGCGATTTGCCGACCGTCTGGGCAGTTGGAAGGCCCGCTGGGCCATCGGCCGCGACACCTATATCGTGCCGCCGGGCCTTTACGCCTTGGGAAGCCCGGACGAGGACGCCCCGGTTATCGTCACCGCCAACTACAAGATGAGCTATGACATCGTCCGTGCGGCACTCGACGGCCGCGATGCCTGGCTGCTGGTGCTGGAAACCTACGGGATCAACGTCTGGTGCGCGGCCGGAAAGGGGACCTTCGGCACCGACGAGCTGATTCGGCGCGTAAAACAGAGCGGCCTCGAAAGGGTCGTCACCCACCGAACGCTGCTGCTACCGATCCTGGGTGCTCCCGGCGTCGCCGCCCACGAGGTGGCCAAAGCCACCGGGTTCCGCGTCACCTATGCGGCGATCCGGGCGACGGATCTCCTGGCTTATCTGGACCGGGGGCGCGTCACCACGCCGGCCATGCACTCCCTGACCTTCTCGCTGTGGGAGAGGCTCATCCTCACGCCGGTCGAGCTGGTGCAAGCCCTCAAGATTCTGCTCCCCGTCGCCCTGGTTCTCCTGCTTGTCGGCTGGCTGTCCGCCGGCCTGTCACTCGGGGTATCCCTGGCCGTCGCCCTGCTCGGTGCCGTAGTCTGCGGCACCGTCATCGCTCCGGCACTGCTCCCCTGGCTGCCCGGCGTCCGCTTTGCCGTCAAGGGCACGATTGTCGGCCTGCTTTGGTCGGGGGGATGGGCTCTCTGGGGAGCCGGAAGTCTGGGCCCGGCGGCACGTCTCGGCGCGGTTCTCGCCCTGACGGTCGTCACGGCCTATTATGCCCTCAACTTCACCGGCAGCACGCCGTTCACCTCACGCTCCGGTGTGCGCAAGGAAATGACCTCCGCCCTGCCCGCCATGGCGTCGGCACTCGCCGCCGCCGTACTGCTGTGGGGCTGGGCGGCCCTGAGCTGAAAGGAATCCTCATGCACGGTTTCCGTTATCTGGAAAATGTCGCGACCCTGGAGCTCGACGCGCCGAACTGTATCGGCTGCGGCCGCTGTGTCGAGGTCTGCCCGCACGGTGTCTTCACCCTGAACGACGCCAAAGCCCGCATCGTCGACCGCGACGTCTGCATGGAATGCGGAGCCTGCGCCCGCAACTGCCCCGTCGGCGTAATAAGCGTCGATGCGGGGGTCGGCTGCGCTTCGGGGCTGATCGCCGAGTGGCTGCAGGAGAAAAACTGGCGCCGCTCCAGCGGGTGCTGCTGAGTCTCACCACGAAACCAATAAAAAGGGTGCGGAAAATTCCGCACCCTTTTTTTGTTTCTTCTATAGGAACCAACGGCCTAGAAAGCCATATCGGGCTTCCATTCTTTCCAGACCTTGCCGGCCAGTTCGGGGCCGGGTTTCAGGGTCGGCTTGCCGGGCGTCCACCCTGAGGGGGTGACCTCGCCGGTCTTGCGCACATGCTGGAAGGCCTGGACCTGCCGGAACAGTTCGGAGACGTTGCGGCCGACTTCAGGGGTGAGAATCTCGGCGGCACGGATAACAAAATCGGGGTCGATCAGGAAGCGGCCGCGGATGTCGACGCCGGCCAGCTCTTCATAGACGCCGTAGGCCTTGCCGATCAGGCCGCCGGCATCGGCGATCATGGGGTAGGGCACGCCGCCGGGGATCATTTTCCCCAGCTCTTCTTCCTGCCAGATCTTGTGGGTGAAGCGGCTGTCGGTGCTGGCGGCGAGGACTTCGACGCCCATTTTTTGCAGTTCGGGGTATTTGACGGCAACTGCCGTCAGTTCGGTGGGTCAAACGAAGGTGAAATCGCCGGGGTAGAAGCAAAGGGTGATCCACTTGCCTTTGTAATCGGAGAGCTTGATGTTCTTGAATGCTCCGTTCTGGTAGACGGTTGCTTCGAAATCCGGGGCTTCCCGGCCTACGCGTGCAGTCATTGCTGCAACCTCCTTCTCTTTGGGGTTTTCCGGCGATGGGACGGCTTCCGGGGTCTCTCCGGAAATCGGTCCTCCCGCAGGCTTGACACAGGACTCCTGTTTTTCAGCCATAAAATCCTCCTTTGTACGACATTCTACCGGACAATTCTAACCCCTGCGGTTTTGATTGCAAGAGACATTCAGGGTGTTTCTGCTTCCCAAGGTTTTCCTTTCAAAAGGAAATCTGCTAGGATGCTGGCGCGCGAGGCAAGCGCGCGCCCTTAACCTTCTCGACAGGAGTTGTCCCGTGGCTGCCAAAAAAAATTCTTTCAACAAAATTCTCGGTCTTATCCTGCTCATCGTCGGCATCGGCCTCGTTTTCTGGGGCTACAATCTCTCCGAATCGGTGGGCTCGCAGCTTAACCGCGCCCTGACCGGCTCGTACGGCAACAAGATTATGACCCTTTACATTGCCGGAGCCGCCTGCCTGGGCGCCGGACTGTTCTCGTTCTGGAGAAGCCGATGATCACCCTGACCCAGCTCGGCCTCTTCTCGGCGGCCTCGCTCCTTCTGATCTTCACGCCCGGTCCGGACATCATCTACGTCATGACCCGGGGGATGGCCCAGGGGCGCAAGGCCGCGCTGGCTGCGGCAGCGGGGTTCGGGCTGGGAAACCTGGCGCACACGTTCTTCGCCGTAGTCGGCCTGTCGGCGCTGCTGGCCTCCTCGGCGACGGCTTTCACCCTGGTCAAGATCGCCGGGGCCATCTATCTCGTTTATATAGGCATCAAAATGATGCGCAGCGCCTCGCCGGTCTCTCCCGAAGGGGAGGTTGCGGCCCTGGAACTTGGCACCATATTCCGCCAGAGCGTCATCGCCAACGTGCTCAATCCCAAGGTTGCCGTCTTCTTCCTCGCCTTCTTCCCCCAGTTCATCGAGACCGGCAGGGGGCACGTTACCGTCCAGATGCTCGGTCTCGGAATCACCTTCGTAGTGCTGACCTGGTTCGGCTTCGGGCTGGTTGGGTACGGTTCCGGGGCCATCGGCGGCTGGCTGCAGAGCAAACCGGCCGTCGGGGGGCGTATCGGACGTTTTGCCGGCGGCATCCTTATCCTGCTGGGGCTTCGGCTGGCCTGGCCGGATCGCCTGTAGCGCTCCCTTCCGGGTGCATATCGGTCTTACGGCGGTATAGTAGAGGCATGGCCATGCACGATGCGCGGTTGGACGACGACCGCGCGTCAGCCGATACGAGGTGACGGTGCCCCCCTCAACCCACCCACATCCCGAGTCCCCCGAGACGGTGTTCGAAGCCCGTCAGCTGACCAAGGTTTACCCCATGGGCGATGTGGAGGTTCACGCCCTGCGCGGCGTCGACCTCGAGCTCTACCAGGGGGAATTCCTTGTCCTGCTCGGCCCTTCGGGCAGCGGCAAATCGACCCTGCTCAACATCTTGGGCGGGCTCGACGTACCGACCAGCGGAACGGTCCGCTATCACGACCACGACCTCAGCCGCTTCGATGACACCGCTCTTACCCGCTACCGCCGCGACCACGTCGGTTTCGTCTTTCAGTTCTACAACCTGATCCCCAGCCTGACCGCCCGCGAAAACGTCGCCCTGATCACCGAAATCGCTCAGGATCCCATGCCGCCGGAGGAAGCTTTGGCGCTGGTCAACCTCAAGGAGCGCATGGATCACTTCCCCTCGCAGATGTCCGGAGGGGAGCAGCAGCGGGTGGCGATCGCCCGGGCCATTGCCAAACGCCCCCAGGTGCTGCTGTGCGACGAGCCGACGGGAGCGCTCGACGTGCAGACCGGCATCCTGGTGCTGGAGGTCATCGAGAAGGTCAACCGGGAGCTCGGCACCACCACGGCGGTGATCACCCACAATGCCGTCATCGCCTCGATGGCGGACCGGGTGGTGCACCTCTCGGACGGCCGCATCGCCAGTGAGGAACGCAACCCCCGCAAAGTGGCTGCCCGCAGCCTGCAATGGTGACCTATGCGTGCCCTGCCGAGAAAACTGCTGCGCGACCTGATGCAGATGAAAAGCCAGTCCCTGGCCATCGCCCTGGTCATCGGCTGCGGCATCGCCACCTTCGTCATGTCCCTCTCCACCCTCCAGTCCCTGAAATGGACCCTTGAGAGCTATTATGAGAAATACCGCTTCGCCCAAGTCTTCACCCATCTGAAACGGGCACCCAAATCGCTGGAGGCCCGCATCGCCGAAATCCCCGGGGTTTCTCAGGTGCAGACCCGTGTCGTCGCCGAAGTCACCCTCGACATCCCTGACATGAGCGAACCGGCCAGCGGACGGCTTATCTCCATCCCCGAGGGGCATCCGCCACGGCTCAACGCCCTGTACCTGATGGAAGGGAGAACTCCGGAAACCGGCCGTCGCGGCGAAGTG
>QKGY01000162.1 GCA_003250235.1 Desulfuromonadaceae bacterium | reverse complement strand
TTCCGGTTCGCTATCTGTGAATATATCAAACAAGTGATATTACTGCGATTTTGAGGTTTCGTCCATGTTCATTCTTACCCTGAACTGTTGGAGCTATTCGCTGAGGTATCACCTCTTTGACTGGAAAAAGAGGGTTTTGCTGGCGCGTGGGCAGGTGGACCGGGTTGCGGTGGGGGGATCTTCCATCTCTCTGGAGGTTCCCGGACGCCCCAACTATACCGCGCAGATCGAGTGCCCCGATCATCGCAGTGCTCTCTCCCTCATTCTGGAGACCCTCACCGGCGAGGAGCAGGGGGTTTTGCATGAGACGGACCGGATCGATGTCATGAGCCACCGGGTGGCCCATGGCGGAGAGGCTTTCACCCGTTCCGTGCGGATTGACGGAGAAGTCCTGGCGGCCATCAAGGACGTCAAGCGCCTGGCCCCCCTGCACAACGAACCGAACATCGCCGGCATCGAAGCCGCTATGGAACTGCTGCCTTCCATTCCCCACATGGCCGTCTTCGATACCGCCTTCCATCAGACCCTGCCCGGTTTTGCCTACATCTATCCGCTTCCCTACGAGTGGTACGAGAAACATCAGGTGCGCCGTTACGGATTTCACGGTGCTTCCCACCTGTATATGTCCAAACGGGCGGCGGTCATGCTCGGCAAGCCGGCCTCCGAGTGCAACCTGGTGACCATTCATGTGGACCGCGGCGTGTCTCTTTGCGCGATCCGCAAGGGTCTTTCCGTCGATACCAGCATGGGGCTGACCCCCCTGGAAGGGGTGATCATGGGGACCCGTTCCGGAGACGTCGATCCGGGCATCCTTCCCTACGTGATGCAGCGCGGGGGCTTTTCGCCACGGGAGATGACCGGTATCCTCAACCAGGAGAGCGGTATTCGCGGCATCACGGGGCGGTTCTCCGAACGCCGGGATATGCTGGCGGGGGTTGTGGACGGGGATGAACGCTGCCGGTTGGCGCTGGAGATGGAAACGTACCGGCTCAAGAAATACATCGGCGCGTATATGAGCGCCCTAGGCGGGGTCGACGCCATCGCTTTCACTTCGGGGGCCGGCGACCTTGAGTGGATCAGCCGCGAGAGGGTGCTGCGGAACATGGCGTGTTTCGGGATTGAGCTCGATGTGCAGCGCAACCGTTCGGCGGCTTTCTCCGGCGGCGAGATGGCCATCACCCAGAAGGACTCCCCGGTCCAGGTCTTCGTCATTCCAGCCATTTTCGCCGAGGATGCCGCCGCCATCCTGAACGGAACCTACACCGACCCCGCGCATTATCCGTACACCTTCGCCCGCTGAATCCGGGCTCAGACGCCTTTCCCTAATCGCCGGCCGGCACCAGCAGAATCTGCAGATCGCAGACATTGGTGTTGGTCGGCCCCGTTCGAAGCAGATAGCCGATCCGGTCGAAGAAATTGTACGAGTCGTTTTCGCGCAGATAGGTCTCGATGGCCAGTCCCCGGTCCTCGGCCAGCGGCAGCAGGTCGGTAGCCGCGAAGGCCCCTGCGGCGTCCGTCGGGCCGTCGTTGCCGTCGGTCGATGCGGCCAGCAGATAGACGTCGGCGCAGGAACCGCTATCGTTCTGCATTTCCGCCAAAGCGGCCAGGGCGATCTCCTGGTTGCGTCCCCCCATCCCCGTTCCGCGTACCGTAACCGTGGTTTCCCCCCCGGCAATGATGCAGGCGGGTCTTGCGCCCGGAATGCCGTGCTTTTTGACGTCACGGCCGATCCCCACAAGGATGCGGGCCCACTCCCGCGCCTCGCCGGTCGCCTGCGAGGTGAGGATCGTCGGGGTGTACCCGAGATTCCGCGCCGTTTCCGCTGCCGCGAGCAGGCTGACGTAGTTGCTGCCGATCAGGATGTTGGCGATCCGGTCGAACACCGCGTCCCCCGGTTTTGGAGTTTCCTCCAGCCGCCCCAAGGCGCCCTGCTGCAGGATGGCCATAGCGCATTCGGGGATCTGACCCGCCAGATCGTATTTCTTGATGATGTCGAGGCAGTCGTCGAACGTGGTGTGATCGGGGCTGGTCAGCCCCGAGGCGATGGCGTCGAGACGATCCCCCACCACGTCGGAGAGGATGAAGCTCAGACACCGGGCCGGGTGCAGAGCCCTGGCCAGACGGCCGCCCTTGATGCCGGAGAGGTGCTTGCGGATGCCGTTGATTTCGTTGATGGTGGCGCCGCAGGCCAGCAGAGCCCGGGTGACCTGCTGCTTGTCGGCCAGGGAGAGCCCCCGGCACTCCTCCAGGTCGCAGACCTGACCGAGGGGATTGGCCAGCAGGGCCGATCCGCCGCCGGAGATCAGGGTGATGACCAGGGTCGAGGCATCGGCCGCCTCCGCCATCTCCAGGATGCGGTTGCCGGCCAGGACGCTGTTGTCATCGGGAATCGGATGCCCCGCCTCGATGGTTTCGATCCGCGTGAGCGGCTCCGTGTGTCCGTACTTCACGGAAATGAGTCCCCGGTCGATGCGCTCGCCGAGAATCTGCTCGAACGCCAGCGCCATCTTGGCGGTGGCCTTGCCCGTCCCCAGCACGACGATCTGCCGGAAGTCCGCCAGGTCGATTTCGATATAGTCGTCCTCGATATCGACGGTGAGCAGCGTCCCCTTGAGCCGCACGCGGTTGAGGATCATACGGTAGGGGTCCACCCGTTCCACCGCGGCCATGAAGATTTCCTCGAGATGGTCAAATTCGACGGCTCTGTTCATGCGGCTTATCCCTTCCCGGTATGCTGGGCCAGTTTTTTGAGGTTCCCCTTGACCAGGGGGTGGTCGATCAAGGCGTCCGCCTGGCTGAAACAGGTCTGTGCCCGCGAATAATCGCGGTCGATGTTCATGGCGATTACGCCCAGATTGTTGAAGGCGAGGAAATGCGTCGGGTCCCCCTTCAGCGTCTCTTCGAAGGCCTGAACGGCGTCGGCGTGTTGTCCGGACTGCATCCGGGCGCATCCCTCCTCGAAACGTACCGCGGCCTCCATGGCGCCGGCGAAGCGGCCCTCGTCATCACACAACCGTATCCGCAGTTCGACCAGGGCCCGCTCCTTTCCCTGGGATATTTTGGGGGCCACCTGGCGGTACGCATCCCGTGCCGTCAGCCGGTCGCCACGCAGAAAGGCCAGGTCGGCCAGGGCGCGAAGCACGTGCACCGCCCCGGGCTGCCGTGTCAGTTCCTGTCGAAGAGAGGCTTCCGCCGACGGGTATGTCTTCGTCGCCATCCGAACCAGCCCGAGGTTGTAATGCACGCCCGGTCGTTCGGGACACAGGCGTACGACAGTCTCCAGATGGCGTTCGGCCCTGGGAAAGTCGGAGACGACAAAGCTGTTCATGGCCAGACGCTCGTGAAAACGCGCCCGAAGGGAATTCAGCAGGTTTGGCATGGCGGATATCCGGATCAATGTATGTGGAAAAAAGGGGCGGGAAGCCCGCCCCTTTTCAGGATACTAGAAAATGAAGGAAAGGACAGCAATGGTGGCGATGGAGACCACGCCGAGCAACAGGGTGGCACTGGTGTAGGCGCGGTAGGCGACCGGAACCTCCATGTTGGAGAACTGGGAGACCACCCAGAAATACGAGTCGTTGGCGTGGGAGACCGTCATGGCCCCGGCGCCGATGGCCAGCACGGTGTACACCGGGTCGAGACCGAGCGCGGCCAGCAGCGGCGCCATGATGGACGAGGTGGTGATGATCGATACGGTGGAGGAACCCTGGGCCGTTTTGATGGCGGCGGCGATCACGAAGGGGAGAAAGATCCCCAGGTGCAGGGTGGAGAGGGACTCTCCGAGGAAGGTGGCGATGGGCGAGGCCTTGAGAATCTTGCCGAAGGCACCCCCGGCGCCGGTGATGGCCAGAATGAGAGCGGCGTGCTTGACTCCTTCGCCCATCCAGGAGTCGAGGGCGTTTTTCATCTGTCCTTTTTCCACCAGGGTCAGGGCGATGAAAATGCCGAGGGTCAGGGCTGTGACCGGATCGCCGATGAAGCTGAGAAACTTGGCCAGCCCCCCTTCGCCGAAAGGCTTGGTGGGGAACTCGGCAATGGACTTGAACAGGATCAGCAGGATCGGCAAGGTGATGGGGAGGAAGGAGTGGAAAGCCGCCGGCAGCTTGCCGTACTTGCCGATCAGGTGCTCGTAGGTCTCCTCCATGTCCGAGGCGATTTCGTAACGACGGGCAAATCGCGTGGCCCAGAAGTAGCCTGCCAGCATCCCGGGGATGGAGACGAGCAGTCCCAGGCCGATCACCCGGCCGAGATCGGCGCCGAGGATTCCGGCGGCGGCGATCGGACCGGGAGTGGGGGGGACGAGGCAGTGGGTGGCGTAGAGCCCCGTGGCCAGGGCCACGGCCATAACTGCCATCGATTTGCCCGTCTCTTTGGCCAGGGCCTTGTTGAGCGGCGTCAGGATGACGTAGCCGGAATCGCAGAACACCGGAATGGAAATGACGTAGCCGGCGATGCTCATGGCGAGGGGCGAACGCTCCTTGCCGACCACCTTGAGGATGGCGCGGGTCATGGAGAGGGCCGCCCCGGTCTTTTCCAGGATGGTGCCGATGATGGTGCCGGCGACGATGACGATACCGATGTATCCGAGGGTTCCGCCGAAACCGTCGCGGATGTTCTTGACGATGTCCCCCAGCGGCATCTTGACGAGCAGCCCGTAGAGGAAGGCGACGAAGATCAGGACGACGAAGGGGTTCATGCGGTACTTGGATGTCAGGAAGATAATCAGCCCGACACTCAACAGAAGAAAGAGTACTGCCACACTGCCTGAGACCATGGGTGACCTCCTTGAGGGGGAAAATGAAATGCCAAGAATTTTAAGCATTTAACGTGCCAGCATAAAATCGGTCGACAATACGCGAGCTTTTCCTCATGGATCTCGGTACCGGGGGCATGTGATGTCGTTTAACGACTATTTGGTCTGGCCAAATAACCAGTGGGCAGTCCGTCGAAGCTGCGAATTCTGCGAGCAAGCGTAAATCGGGTATACTGATGGTTCAGAGCGGGAAGTTCCTTCGAAAAGGGGTAGGTCGGTCATGAACACGGACAATATCCTCAATGCCCTGGAGCAATCCGAAGCCAAACGCCATAACTTCCTGGAGGCCTGGAAACAGGGTGTCGAACGCCTAGGTCCCGAGCTTTTCGGGCCCAAGACTCCCGAAGCGGCGCGGGTTAAAAGCGACCTCAAGCCGCTGCGGGAAAAAATCGATGTGGCCTTCGTTGCCTGCAGCGGAGGGGAGAAGCAGCTCCTTTCGGCCATGGTCAGCTTTTTCGACCCGGAGTGGGGAGAAGATCTTGCGGCCCGCACCGAGGACGAGAAGTGTATCTGTGGGCTGACCTTCAACATGGATCATGCGGAAATCGACATCCTCTGCACCCTGTTGCGCAACTATGAGGGGTGGGAATAAGTCCCCTCGGTGCTGCAGTCGTATAGTACCCACCAGTGACAAGGGCCACCCCGATATCGGGGTGGCCCTTGTGCGTTGAAGCCTGTTCTGTGCCGCGTGACGGAAGATTAGCCGCGCGACGGCACGAAGCTGTCCGGCGCGAAGTTGTAGGTGACGAAGTAGTCCTCCACCGTTTCAGCGCGGCGGATCAGCTCTACGCTGCCGTTGGCGCGAAGCATCAGCTCCTTGGGGCGCAGACGGCCGTTGTACTGGAATCCCATGGCGTGTCCGTGCGCGCCGGTGTCGTGGATGACGACGATGTCCTTCTCGTCGATGGGGGGCAGCTGGCGCTCGATGGCGAACTTGTCGTTGTTCTCGCACAGGGAGCCGACCACGTCGTAAACCTCCGACTTCGGCTGGTTCTCTTTGCCGATCACGTCGCATGAGGGAGGACATGCAGGCATCGAGTCCGATGTACTTGCGGTAGGTGTCCTTGTGGTTGATGGCGGTGGTCACCAGGGCGCCATGAGGGCCGGTCATGAAGCGGCCGCTCTCCATGTACATGCGCGGGGCATAGCCGTGCTTTGCTTTGAAGGCGTCGAACTGCCCGGTGATCTCTTTGGACATGGCGGCGATGTTGAGCGGCTGCTGTTCCGGTTTGTAGGGGATGCCGAAGCCGCCGCCGATGTTGACGAATTCGAAGCGGATGCCGAGCTCTTTCTCAACCAGTTCGGCGATGGAGAGCACCATGCGGGCGGTCTCCACCATGTAGGTATAGTCGAG
>QKGY01000307.1 GCA_003250235.1 Desulfuromonadaceae bacterium | reverse complement strand
CGTTGACATTTTCAGGAGGGCCGACGTGCGACAGCACCGCCACCCGGGTCTCTTCAAAATTGACAATCTTTACATCCATCGTTTTGCTCCTTTGTCGGGCCGGAATCCGCAGGCGCTCACTCCACGGCGGCCATTGGGGGGATTTTCTGAATTGAGAGGGGGATTGCCCGAATGCCTGCCTGAAGGCGCGTGCGAACGCCTCGGGGCTCTCGAATCCGGCATCCAGAGCGATATCGATGATCCGCTCCTTCTTATGGAATACCAGTCTCTGAGAGGCCCGTTTGAGCCTTTGCCCACGCACATAGGCGAAGACCCCGATGCCGACATACTGGGAAAATTGCCGATGAAAATGGAACTTGGAAAAATGCGCCACCCGGCTCAGCTGCTCGACGCTCAACGGTTCGTCCAGGTGCCGTTCGATAAAATCGAACACCCGCTCGAAGCGCTTCTCGTAGGCGATTTCCGTTTCCCGTGTCATCGACGTCCTCCTCAACTCGCGTGTCATCCTACCCAGCAATGCGGCACTTTTCCTGACCGTTATTGCTCAAATAAATTTTCTTCCCCGAAAGCGGGTGAGGCAAAATTCCCCAAAAATCTTGCGACGGGCCTTCTCAACGTCTATCGTTATAGAATTACATCTTAACGACTGGAGATCCATGTATGAGAGAGGCTGTCGCTGCATTTTTACGCAAGGAATCCGCAGTCGGAATCCTTTTGATGATCGCCACCCTGGCGGCGATGGGGTTCGCCAACTCGCCGCTTCGCTGTTTTTACGATCTGATGCTGCAAACCCCTCTGGAAGTGCGTCTCGGCGACATCGAGGTGGCCAAACCCCTGCTGCTCTGGATCAATGACGGCCTCATGGCGGTATTTTTCCTGCTGATCGGCCTCGAAGTCAAACGGGAGCTGCTGGTCGGTCAGCTCTCGAGCCGCGATCAGATCATTCTGCCCGGAATTGCCGCCCTGGGGGGCATGCTGATGCCGGCGCTGATCTACGTGGCCGTAAATGCCGGGGACGCGACGGCTCTGAACGGCTGGGCGATCCCGGCAGCCACAGACATCGCCTTCGCCCTCGGTATTCTCGCCCTCGTCGGTGATAGGGTACCGTCTTCGTTGAAGATCTTTCTGCTGGCCCTGGCCATTATCGACGACCTCGGTGCCATTGTCATCATTGCCCTGTTCTATTCGGGGGACGTCTCGGGGACCATGCTGCTGCTGGCCCTGTTGTGCATCGCCCTTCTGGCGTTGTTGAACCGCCTCGGGGTCGAAACGCTGGCTCCCTACATCTGGGTCGGTGCTTTTCTCTGGCTCTTCGTTCTCAAGTCCGGCGTGCATGCTACCCTGGCGGGGGTGGCCCTGGCCTTTGCCATCCCGCTGCATGGGCGCAAAAATCCGCATCATTCCCCACTTGAAAGCCTCGAACATGCCCTGCAACCCTGGGTGAATTTCTGGATTCTTCCCCTCTTTGCCTTCGCCAATGCCGGTATTCCCCTGGCCGGGATGACGCCGGGCGCTCTGTTCCATCACGTGCCGTTGGGGATCATGCTCGGTCTGGTGATCGGCAAGCTGGCGGGGGTTTTCGGATTTTCCGCCATGGCTATCCGCTTGGGCTGGGCGCGGTTGCCGGAGCAGGGGTCCTGGCGTCAGCTGTTCGGCGTCTCTGTGCTGTGCGGTATCGGTTTTACCATGAGCCTGTTTATCGGCGGCCTTGCTTTCGAACATACCGGCGGCAGCGCCGAGAGCTATCTGTTCAGCCACCGCATCGGCATTCTCAGCGGTTCGCTGATCTCCGGAATATTCGGCTACCTGATCCTGAAAAGCTCTTCCTCATCCGCACCTGCCAACTAGCATCGACAAAAAACGCCCCCTGCCGACGGGCTGGGGGCGTTTCCTCTGGGAGAGTCTTTGCGATCCGGGGAAGCTCTTCGTCCGCTAGTGCGGCTCTGCCGAAGGCGCCTCATAAAGGACGACGCGGTTTCTCCCGGATTTTTTGGCCTGGTAGAGGGCGTCATCGGCGTATTTGATGTATTCGTTTATCGTCAGTGGGGAGCCCAATCCCGGCTTCGTGCAAAAGACGCCGATGCTGACGGTAAATCGAACGGCATGACCGTCAAGCCGGAATGCCCCGGCCTCTGTTTCCCTGCGGATCCGTTCCGCAACATTCACGGCGCCCCGACAGTCTGTAAAGGGCGTAATCACGGCAAATTCCTCGCCGCCGAATCGCGCCACGATATCCATGTCTCTGCTCGAATCCGTGAGCACCTTGGCAAAAGCCTTGATCGCTTCGTCCCCAATCGTGTGTCCATACGTATCGTTGACGGTCTTGAAGTGGTCGATGTCCAGGAGCAGAGTCGCCAAGGGTTTTTCCAACCTTTTGGCCTCCAGGAAAACCTGCGCCCCTTTTTCAAAAAACGCCCGCCTGTTGTTGAGGCCGGTCAGGATATCGGTTCGAGCCAGCTTTTCGGCCTCGTCTCTGGCGAGGATCACCTGCTCATTGGCTTCTTTCAGCTTTTTGTTGAGAGCGGCCAGTTTGATCAGCCAGAACAGGATGAGCAGGAGAAACAGGACGACAACGATACCGGCTGTTGTCATGATCGGGCGAAAATGGCTCTGCAACAGCGGTGGGGGCTGGTTGATGACCGTGGCTTCAGCGGGAATCAGGGCTGGGGCGATGTCCCACCGGCAAAGGGCGTTCCAGTCGACTATGCTGGTCAAGGTATCATAGTCTTTTTTAAACTCTCCTTCTTCCAGGGCGTCAAACGCCGCCTGAACCATCTGTCGGGCCGTTTTTGCCCCGTCGATCATGTGCCCGCCCACCACGCCGCTGTCCATCAAGGATGCCCAGAAGGTGTAAACGGGCGCGGGTGAAACCGCCACCAGCTCTTTGAGAACCTGTTTGGGATAGAGCGGTCTTCCGGTCACATCGTGAAAGACCAGCGTGTAGAAGACGATGGCCTCTCTGGGTTGTGATGCGACTTCATGAAGCAGGCTCTCGATGGAAAACTCCCGGATGATGACGAGTTCCAATTCGGGGTGGTTTGCCAGGAGCGGTTGCAAGAGAGTGAGAATGGGCTGGCTGCTTTCGCTTTGTCCGTCCACAAACACAACGCGTTTTGCCTTCGGGTTTTGTGCCAGGGCCAGTTCGAAGGTTTTAAGAACGCAATCGTTCATTTGAACCTGAAGCGTAAGGGTCTTCGCATCGGCCCCGTTTTGTTTCAGACTGTAGTGGATTCGCGGGATTTTCCCCAGCGTCTTTTCGCCCCAGGCACTGAGAAATTCACTGGCTTTGGCCGATTCGGCGATGGCGGCGTCAAAGTGGATGGCATGATATTTTTTGCGCAGGTAGTCTGCCCATTCTTCGTCGCTCAGGGACTCCCGGAGCCGGATGCTTTCCATGTTTTCCACATAAAGATGCAGCCGGTCTCCGTAGCGGATTTGGGCCTCCTGAAGCCCCTGGAGAAACGATTGGGTCCAGGGCAGAGACATGTGGTAGGAGAGCAGGACGAGAATGTTGCGGGGCCCGGTTTGCCCAGCGGAGGCCGATGAGGCCATGCCCAGGAGGATCAAGGTCAGTGAAATCAGGGCATAACGAATTTTGGATGTGGAGCGGGCCATCGATACTCCGTCCGGAATGCGGCGTTCAACAAGGCGGGCCATCAAGTATTTCTATGGGAAAAGCCTTGTCCATAGAATAAATCAAAACGAAAAAAGGAAAATATCAAGTGAGGAAATGGGAGGTCTTTCGAGGGAAAGAGTCTCTTCGGAGGAATGTTCCCCCTCGGTTCACACCAGGGTCGCCAGGGTTTTGCGAAAGCGGCCCAGGGAAAGGGCGAACAGGATCATGCCGATCAGGGCGAGGGCGAGGAACTGCGGCCAGACGACAGAAAAGCCCGCGCCCCGGTACAGGATGGACTGGGCGAGGATGACGTAGTGGGTGTTGGGGGCCGCCAGCATGATGAGCTGGATGCCGTAGGGCATGCTCTCGCGCGGGGTGAAGCTGCCCGACAGCACTTCGAGAGGCAGCAGGATAAGCACAACCAGCAGGCCGAATTGCGGCATGGAGCGGGCGATCGTGCCGAGATAAATGCCCAGTGCCGTGGTGGCGAACAGCTGCAGGGCGGTGCCGGTCAGAAAGAGAGGCACCGAGCCCTGCACGGGTACTTCGAGAAGTCCCTCCACCACGACGGTCAGCGCGAACGCCGAAGCGCCCAGGACCACCAGCCCCATCGACCAGATCTTGCCCATCATGATCTCGAACGGTGTAACCGGCATGACCAGCAGGTGCTCGACCGTACCGTGTTCGCGCTCGCGGATCAGGGCGGCTCCGGCCAGGATGATGGAGAGCAAGGTCACCTGGTTGATAACCTCCATCACCGAGCCGAACCAGACCCGGTTGAGTTCGGGGTTGAAGCGGGCACGCAGTTCGAGGTCGACCGGCGAGGTTCGCATCGGCATCTGGTGTGCTTGGGCGAACCTGTTGACCTCGGTAAGGATGATGGATTGGATATAGCCGGCCCCCGAGAAGGCTTGCGACATGCGGGTGGCGTCGATGTTGAGCTGGATGGTCGGTCGGCGCTGGGCCAGCACATCGCGCTGAAAGCCGGGGGGGATATCGAGGGCGAAGGTATCGATTCCCTCATCCATGCGGGCGTCCTGGTCGATCCGATGCGGTGGCTGGAAATAGGGCAGAGCGAAGCCGTCGATAATCTGCTGGGACAGCGGCGAACGGTCTTCGTCGACAATGGCGATGGGGGCTTTCTGCAAGGTCTCCGGCATAACCGTCGCGGCCGAGGTGATGGCGAGGGTGAAGGAATAGACGATGAGCACCAGCATGATCGGATCGCGGGCCAGACTGCGCAGTTCCTTGACGCCCAGATTGCCGATGTTGGTCAGGCGCATGGTCAGCGCTCCTGTTTCCTGAGCAGCGCCAGCCCCAGAGCGATCAGAAGCGGGGCCGTTATGGCGAGGGGGATCATGGCGCTCTGCAGGTCGACAAAGCCCAACGCCTTCGAGAAGGTGCCGCGGGCGATGATGATGAAATAGGTGGTCGGGTAGACCTCGCCGATCCAGCGACCGATGCCTTCGAGTGAGGAGACCGGGTTGGTCATGCCGGAGAACTGCACGGCCGGCATGAG
>QKGY01000317.1 GCA_003250235.1 Desulfuromonadaceae bacterium | reverse complement strand
CAGGTTCCTGTTGTCCTGCTTTGTCAGTATGATCGCCCCCGGCTGATGCCCGGCCTGCTCAAAGACCTGATTCTGACGCATCCTCTGATCCTGATGGACGGGACTTTGGTTTCCAACGGTTTTTACGCCCCGCCGGAGGAGTATCTCTCTGTGGAGAACCCGGACGTCGAGGCACAACGATACCTGAACGCTCTTGCCCAGCAGCCGGAGATCCATCGCCTGAAAAAAGAGTGGATGGCGGGGGTCGCCCATAAACTTCGCACTCCCCTTACTTCGATTCTCGGTTACGCCGAACTTCTGATGCAGGAAGACGAACTTGGCGGACTCGATCCCGATCAACGCAAGGAGTTTCTTGCCGAGATCTGCGACAAGGTGGAGGCACTCTCGGGGATTATCCGTGATTTGCTTTATGCCGATCCGGAGAATCCTTTATCGTTCCAAGACACTCAGGGATAACCGGAACTGCCATTTTACGGTCCTTCCGTTATTTCATGTGACAATTTCTCCTGGATCACTCCCCCTTGACGATTTTTGTGTTACCATTATCCCCATTGTTCTAAGGGAGAGGGGTGGTTCTTATGTCAGACATCCGATGCCCCGACTGCGGGCGCAAGGTTTCCATCACGACGTCGACCGGTAGCCGGGTCACGCGATGCCCCAAGTGCGGTTTCGCGATAAAACCACCCGGGGAGGCCGGTTCGGGGGTCAAGGTGGAGCCGGTGCGGGAAACACGCCTGTCCCCCTTGCCCTTTCCTTCTGACGAAAAAGTTCCGGAGCCCAAAAAAGAAAGAGTCGCGGTCGTCAAGCCGGAGGAAAAGCCTGTTGAGAAGCCGGTTACGGCAGCGGCCGTCCCGAAGGAACCCGTTCCCCCTCCGGCCCCCGAGCCTCCGCGCAAGGAGAAGGAACCTTCGGCAGCACCCCCGTCACCCAAAATCTCTGAGAAGCCGCAGCCTTCCCCGGTGGGCGGGTTGGACAAACTGGCACAGATGGGCCTGGAGAAGAACTCCAAGCCGGCGACTTCCGCTGCTGAAGTGAAGAAGAGCCCCTCCGTGGAAGTGGTGTCGCTGGATAAACCCGCCGCCAGAGAGCCGGAGCCTGAAAAGCCCGTTTCTCCCATGAGACTGACCACCGCCGGCGAGTCTCTCGACAGGCTCGAACGGTTTGCCACGGAGGCTTTAGCCTCCGAAACCCGTCTCGTAAGAAGAGAGGAGAAAGAGAAAGACATCGCCTCGTCACGCGAGGATTCGGCAACGCTGAAGGCGACTCAAGCGGGTGAAGAGGAAGCTTCGGCCCGTGATGCCGATGTGCCGGTTACGGAAGCGCCCAGGGATATGGATGATTTGGCCCGGGATGCCCTGGCCGAGCAGGAAGCCGATCAGGCTACGGAAAAGGTGCAGGAAAAAGCGCTGGATAATCTGACCCGGGCAGCGGCTCAGATCGACACCCTGTTCGGACAGGGGTTTGCCCGTCAGCACCCCGAGCTGGTCACTGCCGCCCTACAGGCCCAGGCCGCCGAAGCCGGAACCGCAGAACTGCTCAAACGACTGGACGCCCTTGAAGCACGCCTTGCCGGGATGGAAAGGCGTCTGGAAGGTAAAGGATAGCGTTACCCTATTTTCTGTTTCCCGGAAGATGTCCCCCCACAGACCGGGCACCCCTGCAGCTTCAGCGGCTTTTCCAGATGACTGCGAGCCAGCAGGGCTTCGTCCGAGAATATTTCCTCTGTTTTCCCATCCGCCAGAATCCGCCCCTCATGAATGACCAGGGATCGCTCGCACACGTCCATGACCAGGTCGAGGTCGTGGGTGGCGACGATCTTGGTGTGGGTGAAGGAGAGCAGCAACTCGATCAGCTGTCTGCGGCTTCTGGGATCAAGCCCCGTCGTGGGTTCGTCCAGGACCAGGATATCCGGAGACATGGCCAGAACGGCGGCGATGGACACCCGGCGCTTTTCTCCTGTGGAGAGACGGTAGGGGGGGCGGTCTATCAGGTGCCGGGCATCGACTTTCCGAAGAGCCTCGCAGACCCGCTCTTCCACCTCCGCGGAGGGAAGCCCCAGATTCAGGGGGCCGAAGGCGACATCCTCTCTCACCGTCGGCATGAAAAGCTGGTCGTCGGGATTCTGGAACACCATCCCCACCGAGCGTCTCACCGCATCCCGCGTACTGCGGGTCAGGGGGAAATCGCCGATGCGCACCCGACCTTCGCGCGGGGTCAGATACCCGTTGAGGTGCAGCAGCAGGGTCGATTTGCCGGCGCCGTTCGCCCCGATCAGGGCCACGGACTCACCGTGGCTGATATGGAAAGAGACTCCTTGAAGAGCCTGGGTTCCGTCGGGGTAACTGTAACAAAGATTCTCTGCGGCGACGATGTGGTGACTCATCCGTTCAACTCCAGGAACAGCTGTCCGAGCAGCTGGGGGAAATGGGTGAGACGAAACAGCAGGAAAAGGCTGCACCATCCCGTCACAAACAGGACCTCCCGCTTTCCGAACCGCCCCGGGTGAAGGGTGCGCACGACGCCATCGAAGCCACGGCACCGCATGGCCAGATGGACCCTCTCGGCCCGGTCAAGAGCCCTCATGAGCAACTGTCCCGCCATCGAACCGAAAACCCGCCATTCATGCCCCCGTCCCTCAAAGGAACGCAGAGCCCTTGCCCGGGCAAGTCGAACCCCTTCATCCGCCAGGACAAAGATATAGCGATACAGGAACAGCAGCTGAATCACAAAGACGCGCGGGGTTCCGAGTTGTTCCAGGGCCCGGCAGATCGCCGGAAAACTGGTGCTGGCGATCAGGATCAGAGCGGCGCCGAGGCTCAGGACAAACCGCAGAACGATGGAGGCCAGGGATATCCACCCGCCGCTGACGGCAACGGGTCCCAGGGTCAGAAGAATCTCCCGGTCGAACACCGGGTTCAGGATTCCGATCAGCACGGCGAATGGGGCCACCAGCAGAAGTTTCTTGCTGAGATAACCGAGAGGGAGGTTTCCGACGGCGATCATTGCCCCAGGAAAGATCAGCATTGGCAGCAGGGCGGCCACCTGATACTTGCCGAATGAGGCCACCACGAGGATAAACACCAGGGTGGTGATGACCTTGGCGCGCGGGTCGAGCCGATGGATGGGGCTTTGCCGGGATGCCAGGGTATCCAGCGTACTCAGGTCGAAAAGGCTGGCATCGATTTTCGCCATACGGGCTCCGTGTTACCTTTTGTGGATTCGTGGCACGACCGGGCGGTCTCCAGCGTTTGCGAGGTGCCGTCAGAGTAAATCCTGACCCGTCGTGGTGGTCACCAGTTTGCCGTGCTTGACCCCTTTGGTGCCGATGAGTTCGTCGGCGAGTTGCCTGACCTTGGCCGCCGTCCCTCGGACAACCAGAACCTCCAGACAGTGATGAGCATCGAGGTGGATGTGCAGGGTGGAAATAATGGTCTGGTGGTGGGAGTGCTGGTGTTCCGTTAGTTTGTCTCCCAGGTCGCGGGTATGGTGATCGTACACCAGGGTAACCGTCCCGACGATCTCCTCGTCCTCCCGGGCCCAGCGGTCTTCCACCAGAGCGTTGCGGATCAGATCGCGGATCGCTTCGGATCGGTTGTCGTAGCCCTTGCGACTGATGAGATCATCAAAGCGCGACAGCAGTCGCTCATCCATGGAAATGCCGAAGCGTGTCAGATCGGCCATGCGAAACTCCGTCGGAGGTGGTGATTTTCCTGACTGTGTAACATGCTCCCGGAAGAGGGTCAAGGATATTAGGGACTTGTCCGCCTCTGTCCACCGTGATTTCACAGGTTGTACCCGTCATATCACCAGATGTTGTGGTTGGGTATTTTTTTCTGATCTATATGTTGTGTTTTTGCCTTGACAGAGGCGATTGCTGTGCTAAATTCGTCCTTGTGAATTTCTAATAGGGAGGGCGGAGAGGATGCTCGAGTATATTCGCAAACGCGACGGACGCCTGGTGGCTTTCGAGGAGAGAAAGATCACCGAGGCCATCCAAAAAGCGGTCAGGGCGGTCGGCGGCAAGGATATGGACAAGGCAGCGCGTATTGCCCACCAGGTCGTCGGTATTCTTGAGGTCATCTACAAGGACGGTCGGATCCCGACAGTGGAGAACGTTCAGGATCTGGTGGAGAAAAGCCTGATCGAGAACGGTCACGCCCAGACGGCCAAAACGTACATCCTCTATCGCCAGCAACACGATAACCTGCGCAAGACCCGGGAATTCATGAAGGAGTCCATCGAGGCGATCGACTCCTATCTCAGCCAGGAGGACTGGCGAGTCAACGAAAACGCCAATATGGGATATTCCCTGCAGGGGCTCAACAACCATATTGCCGCCAATATTACCAGCAATTACTGGCTCAATAAGATCTATCCCTCCTATGTCGCCGACGCTCACCGGGAAGGGGACTTCCATATTCACGATCTGGGGATGCTGTCGGTCTACTGCTGCGGCTGGGACCTCAAAGAATTGCTGCTCAAAGGCTTCACCGGCGCTTACGGCAAGATCCAGAGCGGTCCGGCCAAGCATTTCCGCACGGCTCTCGGCCAGGCGGTCAATTTTTTCTATACCCTGCAGGGTGAGGCGGCCGGTGCCCAGGCTTTCGCCAACTTCGACACCCTGCTGGCTCCGTTTATCCGCTACGACGGCCTGAGCTACAAGGAAGTCCGCCAGTCGATCCAGGAATTCATCTTCAACATGAACGTACCGACCCGCGTCGGCTTTCAGACCCCGTTCACCAACATCACCCTCGACATGACGCCGCCGAGCAACATGAAGAATGAGGCGGTGGTGATCGGC
>QKGY01000180.1 GCA_003250235.1 Desulfuromonadaceae bacterium | reverse complement strand
CCTGGGCCTTTCTGGCCTTCTCTTTTCCGGCACTCGTTCCCCTGATTGTCCGTTTTTTTCTGGAAACCGATGAAACCCATCGGTTAATGGGGTTTGTCCTCTGTCTGTTCTGGGCCCTGATGGCCTTTGCGGCAAAAAAGAACCGCCTGGCGGTGCAGGAAGCTTTTTCGCTGAAGCTGGTCAATGCCGATCTGGTCACGGTACTCAAAGAGGCGCATGCGCGGATCGACAAAGCCCATGCGGAACTTCTGAAGGAAAATGAACAGCGCAAGCTGGCTCAGTCCGAGCTCGAGTTGCACCAGGAACATCTCGAAGAGATGGTTTCGCAGAGGACAGCCGACCTTCGGGAGGTCAACAGCCGACTGCACGAGGAGATACGTAAGAGGCTGGGCATTGAGGAGGAACTGATGCGCCTCAGCCGGGCTAAAAGCGAATTCATTGCGGTGGCTTCGCATGAGTTGCGAACGCCGATAACTTCGATCCTGGGATTCGCCGAAATTCTGTTGAGCCCCGATCCCTTTGACGAGTCGCAACGGCGGGAGTTCCTTCAGGTCATCAGTGAGCGGGCCCTGGCGCTCAAGAGCACGGTGGATGATCTGCTTGACCTAAGCCGCGTCGAATCGAAGCATGAGATCTGCCTGCAGAAGGAACCGTACCCCATTGATGCCGTTATCGACAAAGTTGTTTCTCTTTACAAGCAGCTATCTCCCGGCCATAGGATTGCCTATTCTTCCGTAAATCTCGGACACCTCCTTGCCATCGACAAGGAAAAAATTGAACGGGTTTTTGAAAATCTGATCAGCAATGCCGTCAAGTATTCAAAAGAGGGGAGCTGGATTCATATTCGCCGGCAGAATCAGGAGCGGGACTGCCTTTTTGCCGTAAGCGATGAGGGGATCGGGATGACCTCCGATCAGGTTTCCAAGGTGTTTGAAAAATTTTATCGCGTCGATGCCAAAAATTCGGCCACGCCAGGTCTGGGGCTGGGAATGAATATCGTCAAGCAGATTGTCGAGGCCCACGGTGGCCGGATCTGGGTGGAAAGCGAACTGGAGAAAGGGACCACGGTGTTTTTCACCTTGCCCGGCGAGGAGGGCGGGGGGTGAATCAATCCGCCGACTATGCCCGGTTTTTCAGGGCGATGCGGGCGTTTCGCTGCAGTCGTAAAAGGCCCGTCCGGTACAGAGAGGTCCCTTGGAATCTTTGCCGAAAATCCTCTTCCGATAAAACCAGAAAGTCTTCAGGTCTCAGGTCGTTTTCTCCCCGGAATTCCGGCATCACCCAATTGTCTCCGAAACGGTTCCAAGGACAGACCGCTGTACAGAGGTCGCAGCCGAAAAGAGCCTGCCCGAGCAGCGGCGAATCCTCTGGGGCAATATCTCCCGCGTGTTCAATCGTCAGGTACGAGCGGCATTTGCGAGCGTCAACCAGCCCTTCGCCATTGATGGCGCCCGTCGGGCAGGCCTCTACGCATTGTCGACAGGTGCCACAGCGATTCTCTTGGCGTGTCGATGGGGCCAGCGGCACATCGACAAGGACTTCGCCGATCACGAAGCAGCTTCCGAACGCCGGATTAATGATCTGTCCCTGCCTGCCACGCCAGCCGATCCCGGCCCGAAGGGCCCATTCCCTTTCGAGGACGGGTGCCGAATCGACGCAGATGCGGGCACTTTGAATGGCGTGCTGTTGCTGAAGAAAAGCGACCAGTTTCTTGAGTTTTTTCCGAACCACAGTGTGATAATCGCGCCCCCGTGCGTAGGAAGAAACGCCTTCTGATGCAGCGGTGTTGACGGGATACCGGGCGGCGACAACGATCACCGACCGGGTCCCCGGGGCGATCAGATCCGGGTTGGCGCGGAGTCCGGCATGGCGCTGCAGATAGGCCATGCCGGCCGCCCGGCCACTGTCCAGCCAGCGCCGGTACAGGGCGAACGTTTCTGCGGCGCCTGCGCTAGCGAACCCTGCAGCGGCAAAGCCGAGGCGTCGGCATTCCTCAAGGATGTTGTCTTCCAGGGTCATGGGCTCATTCTTGAAATGGGATTGAGCCAGTGTAGCATGAGGCGGTAGCGGGATGCACCCCGTCTTTCAGTACGGCGAGGGTTCGCGCACGAGCCCTCGCCGTATGTGCTTTTTACTGTCAGAACACTGTCATTGCTTTAATTGTTAGAGCGTGACGTGTATTAAGTCAGTATTTATGCTACATATAAGCCGTAGAATCGCAAAACCATTTATCACTGCGACTATCATATAAAGGAATAGCAAAACAATGTTTGATTTTATAAAATTAGTCGTGTATGATTACGGTAAGTCCAAAATTCTACCCTAGTTTCCTGTCCGGACTCCCTCATAAGCAGTCAGTACGGGAGGTACCCAATATGGGAGTAACAAGCAGTGATCCGATCTACCCGATCAGTGTAGCCGCGCGGCTTCTCAACGTCCATCCTCGAACCATCCGCATCTATGAAGAAGAAGGTTTGGTCAAACCCTCCCGGCAAGGGAGCAAGCGCTATTTTTCCAACGATGACATTGAGTGGATCCAGTGCCTTCGTGACCTCATCCACGATGACGGTATCAGTATCCCAGGGCTTAAAAAGCTTCTCGACCTGAGCCCTTGCTGGGAGATCAAGAACTGCGATCCGGAAAAACGCGCCAACTGCTCTGCCTATGTCGATCGCACCAAACCCTGTTGGGAGCGGGCCAATACCGCCTGTGCCAAGGAACTCAAACAGTGCGCCAGTTGCGAGGTGTTCATGCAGCGGATGAGGGGAGTACGGGAGAAGGTGGTCGAACTGCAGGAAGTGCGGAGAAGGAAATAGATCGTCGCAAGAATAAACCCGATATTACCAGGAGGCGGAACCCGAAGGTTCCGCCTCTTTGCGTTTCAGGGGTGAATCCTCATTGTGGCCAAATCATCAGTCCGTGCAGATTTTCATAATTTGTCGTTGTCGGAGTTGATGCTAAATTTTCAGGCCATACCACGAGTGACTGGGTCCCATTAGAATAAATGACTGGATAAATATATCCAAAGGGCGTTGAAGGGGGCTCGCTAATTGCTTGACCTAGAGAAGTTTCTGTGCCGTCAAGCAATTCACCCGCGAGCGACACTCGGTTGGCAAAGATCCCACAGTTGAGGATGTTAGGTGAAGTATTCGGATCCCCGCTGGCCCAGGCAACCAGATAGTTTGTGCCGTCAAAAGTCACTGAGGGGAACGCTTTGATAATTCCTGTTGCAGTATTGATCGCAAGTCCTCCTGTGTCTGCTGGTCCGTCAATGAGGGAACCTGCTGGTGTAATTCTAGTCCCATAAATGTCGTACTGGCTATTGCGGAGGTCTTCCCATGCCGCGAAGTAGTTTGCACCATCAAATGCTATTTGGGGCGCTCCTTGTCCAAGCGGGGCCGTAGAAACTGAGAATGCTGAACCTAAGGTAGTACCGTTGTTTCCCTCAACGCGGATGCCATAAATATCGCTACCTGATGCCACGGTACCCCCCGAGGACTGAAATTCTCTCCATACCACCATGTAATTGGTGCCATCGAAGGCTACGGCTGGCTCGTTTTGATCACCTGCTTGAACTCCTAATAGTGATGCCTCACTTCTAAGGATTTGTATAGTACTGGGGTTCTGGATATCAATGAGAGTTTCGTAGAGATCATAAAAATAGGTACCTGTTGTGACATCATAATTTTGAAATTTCACCCAGACAATCAGCGCTCGGTTAAGAATATCATCGAGAGCAATGACTGGCAGGTAATTGTTTGCCCCAGAGGATACTAGCTGGGGCGTACCAAGAAGAATAGTGCCATCAGGTTGAACGATTTGCCCGTATATTTGTCCACCATCTTCATAGATAACGACGTAGTTATACCCATTGTAGATCGCCGCGGCTCTGTTGGAGCCACCTGTAGCAATTTCAAATTCAGAGGGTGTTGTAACTGCAACTCCGGAAGGGTTTAGGATAGTCCCTACAAGTGTGGTGGTTCCGAGGTCATCTGTTTTGCTGCTAACTATCAGGAAGTTTGTCCCATCGCTGGCTATAGCAGGGCGACCTGGGATTTCAGGGGTCAAGTTAATTTGATCGGCAGGTGCCAGGTCCGTCAGCGGCACGAACTGCGGCATCAGGCCGACAGTACCGAAGCTTCCCTTCATTCCAACAGCTTCTTCAACCGTAGTTTCCCCTGCGATGGTCACACTGCGCTTGAGAGGTCCGTAATCGGGGGCACACCAAAGCGTCTGGGTGCCGGTTAGGGTTTCGGAACCGCCTGCTGAAAAGTGCACAGTGATGGTCGAGGCGGTGACCAGCCGGGCCGTATCGGCGAAATCAACCCCATTCAGGGTTAGAGTTTCAAAACCGGACAAGGTGACGACGGAATAGACATCAAAGGTTTCGGGGATGGTGTCGCCGTCTTCGTCCGTATCCCAGGTCAGACCGGTTTTGTTAAGCTGCACGAAAGAGCTGCCCGTGGCCATGGGGAATCGGACGAGCTGGTAGGGGATCAGTTGCGGGGTGATGGTGTCCGTCGGATCGTTGTTGCCGCGGTCGGTGATGGCATCCACCGCGAAGTCATAATAGAGTTGTACCGCGTATCCGTCGTTTTCCGGATTGGATTCGCTCAGAACGGTGACCGATATTCCGTTAACCAGAGCGGGGCCTTCGACCGTCAGGGCATTGAAGAACCGATCGGTGAGGGTCCCTGCCGTACTCGTTCGTCCTTCGTAGTTGATCAGGCTTCCCAGGCTGTTTGGAAAGTAGTTGGTTGTCAGAGTCCTGGAATCTGTCGGCGTCTCTCCGCCACCGCCTCCACC
>QKGY01000295.1 GCA_003250235.1 Desulfuromonadaceae bacterium | reverse complement strand
GTCGTCGGGATGACGTCTTCTCTCGACCAGTCCGCAATTCTCCAACCGATCGACCAGTCCGCCGATCGTGGTGCGATCGACTTCCGATTTTTCCGATATTTCAATCTGGGACAACCCGTCCTGTTTCCACAAAAATCCGAGCAGAGCGAACTGGGGCGGCGTCAACCCGTAGGGAGTCAGCGCCTTGCGAAATGAGGCAAAGAGGCGCTGATGCGCTTTGGCGAGAAGGAAACCGACACTATTTTCAATGTCAAAATTGGTCAACGGAACACTCCAGAAAAAAAATCATTATACATACAATCAGCACACTGACAAATAGCGAGGCTATCAGGAACGCTCTGCCGGGTCAATAACGTTTCACGGGCTAACGCGACCTAGCTTCTTGACAGCGTGCTTTTTTCCACGGTATCAAGGAGAGCATCCCGCATCGAGCCCTGTCTCGTCTCCTCAAGGGGACGTCATTCGAACCACTCAAGAAAGGAACGAACCGATGTTCAAAGCCGCCTCAGGCGACACCGTAAAAGTTCATTACACCGGCAAACTGACTGACGGAACCCTGTTCGACACCTCCACCGACAAGGACCCGCTGATGTTCATCGTCGGAAAACACGAAGTCATCCAGGGATTCGAGGAAGCGGTCACGGGGATGGTCGTGGGCGAGAAAAAACAGGTGGTCATCTCCCCGGAAAAAGCCTATGGCCCGAGCAAACCCGAACTGTGCGAAACCTTGGCGCTGGCGGATCTGCCGGAGCATATCCAGCCCAAGGTCGGCGGCCAGCTGGAAATCACCCGCCACAACAACACCGCCTTCTATGTCATGATCACCGAGGTGACCGACACCCACGTCACCCTCGACGCCAACCATCCCCTGGCGGGAAAAGACCTGGTCTTCGATATCGAGATGCTGGAGATCACGCAGAACCCCAAAAAATAAAAACTTTTCCCCCTTGTTTTTGTGGTTTTGACTTTCTCGTAACCCGCTGTTTTATAGGTGTTTTTTGCTCCAATTTTAACATTAGAAAGGCTTGACACCTCCTTGACCGGTGCTAAAGGTTAGCTACACGTTCACCGGAAACTGCGATCCCGACAAAGCCAACCCCGCAGGATGCGGGGGCGGAAAGCCACGGATCTTTATGACGAAGATAGCCGGGCTGCCGAAGGAAAACCTTGGCGGCCCGGCTTTTGCGTTTCCGGGCGCCAAATCACGCCGAAAGGGGAAAGGAAACATCATGAAAACAAGGGGGAAACTGCGCAGAAGCATTATTCTGATGGCGGCCATCGCTGTTCTGGGGCTGCCCACCGTGGCCTTGAGCGCCGACCTGCCTCTCGACGTTCAGGGCAGTGGCATCGGGAGTATTCTTTTTGCCGGCATGTGCGGCGATGTTTCCGTGGATGATTTTCCGGTCTGCGGCATGTGCGGAGACACCTGCCTGGTGCAAAAATTCGAGGGCACAGGCAAGTGGCAACACATTGGCATCTTCGACTGGAGCGTTGACTTCGTCGTCGATCCGGCGGCAGCCACGTCAAACTCCGCGGGAGGATTCTGTTATCCCGTGTATGCTGAAAGCGTCCATCAGTCGAGCGCAGGGGACATCCATATGGCGGTTACCGGTACGCTGTGCAATGTCGGGCAAGGCATTCCCTCGATGCCTTACCCGCCTCTGGCTTTCTATGGGGCTTACCAGGTCACCGGCGGCACGGGCCAATACGAAGAGGCGTCCGGGTTCGGCAACCTGGCCGGAGGCGTAGATGAAAGCTTCCGAATGCTGGTCACTATCAACGGGACTCTGATCAAAGATAGCGACACCTACTAACCGGACAGGGTCCCCTGCAAGATCTCTTCTAGGGGACCCTCGCCACGTTCTCCTGCTTGATCCTGATGCCTTTATCCGTAACACCACGAGCCAACAAAAAGGCCGCCTCGGGCAAGGCAGCCTCCATGTCAGGATGACCCTATTTATCGGGGTCAATCAAGGACGTTCCCCCGGGTTTCGACATCGAAGATGCGTAACATCGATTCCGGGGTAAAAGGACAGATGTCCGTCCTGTGCTCCCCATCGGAGGTATCGTGATCCCAGACAATCACGTCCTGCCCTCTACGTTTGTCGAGGGCAACATGGTCGGCGCAGTGGGCTTTCATGATTCCCCACATCTGGTCTTTGTCGAGAAGCTCGTAACCGGCAAACTCGTGATCCTTGCGGATATTCTTGAGAAACGTGTCCACCAGGTCGTAGTCGACGAAATCATTTTCCTTGCGCCACCATTTGATGAAAATTTTCTCTTTGCCCGTGTGTTTCTTCACTTCCTTGACGACGTCCAACGCTTTCATGACGCTCTCCTTTCCCCGCTGCCCGTGCGGCGGCGGCCATGATGGAAGCAGAGTCTCCTTTATCCTCTGTTCCTCATTCCATTATATCCCATTGCCGCAGGGGTTCAACGCAGAAAAAGAGCTGTTTTTCAAGAGCTTAGCGCAGAAATCATCCGCGAAGCAGGCCGGTGAGGCGTTGCTTGCTATCCTCGATGATCATGTAAAGGCAGGGGACGAGCACCAGGGTCACGGCCGTGGAAAACAGGATGCCGTATCCCAGGGAAAGAGCCATCGGGATCATGAACCGCGCCTGCCTCGATGTCTCGAAGATCATGGGAGCCAAGCCGCCGAAGGTGGTCAGGGTGGTCAGCACGATGGGACGAAAGCGCCTCTTGCCGGCGGAGTGGATGGCCGTCAGGGCATCCTCCCCCTCGTCTTTCCGACGGCGGTTGGCGTAGTCGATGAGGACCAGGGAGTCGTTGACCACCACGCCCGAGAGAGCCACGATCCCCATCATGCTCATCAGGCTGAGATTGTATCCCATGAACAGATGCCCCAGCACCGCACCGACCATGCCGAAGGGGATGGCCACCATGACGATCAGGGGCTGCGAGTAGCTGCTGAAGGGAATGGCCAGCAGAAAATAGATACAGAGCAGAGCCAGGATAAATCCTCCGACCAGGCTTCCCATGCTCTCCTTGAGATCGGCCTGCCGCCCCTCGTAGCCGTAGCTGAGGCCGGGATAGTCAAGGGCCAGTTGCGGCAGAATGGTGCTGTTGAGCGTGGCCATGACCTGGCCGGTCTCGCCGATGGGCTCGACGTTGGCGCTCACCGTCACCGTGCGGCGGGCATCGCGCCGGGTGATGGTGGTATAGGCCCTGCCCCGCTCGACATCGGCGATTTCGGCCAGAGGGACGAAAATTCCCGCCGGGGTGCGGATCATCAGGTTTTCCACATCGTACTCGCGGGTCCGTTGCCCCTCCGGCAGACGCACCCGCACCGTCACCTCGTTGCGCCCGCGCTGCTGCTTGAGGGCCTCGGCCCCGGAAAAGGCATTGCGAACCTGGCGGGCCACGTCGCGGGCTGTCAGACCCAGGCTCTGCCCCTCGGGGCGGATGCGGAAATCGAACTGCTGCTTGCCCGGCGTATAGCCGTCGTCGACATCCTTGACGTTGGAAAACTCCTCGAGGCGGGCAGCCAGCGCCGCGCTGGCCTGATCGAGAACGTTGATATCGCGATGGGAGAGTTCCACCGTCAGGGCGGCCCCCGATCCCGGGCCGCCGCGGTCCGACTCGAACCGCAGGGATTCCAGACCGATGATCGTTCCGACCTTCTCGCGCCAGAGCTGGGCCACCTGGGCGGTGTTCATCGGCCGGATCCCCGGCTTGGTCAGATAGGCCCGCACCACGATCTGGTTCTCTTCGATCTCCGACAGAACCCCCTCCAGCAGGCGATCGCCGCCGTGCTCGGCCGCGACGGATTCCATCGCATCGACCAGCTGCTTCTGAACGGCCACGGCCTTTTCCGAAGCGCTGCCGACAGGGAGCACTGCGGTAACCAGGGCCAGATCCGCCTCGACCCGCGGCATCAGGATCATGCCGATGCGGCCGCTCAGGGCATAGCCGCCGATCAGCATCAGCGTCGCCAGGCCGATCGCCACGGTCAGCGCCCGCCAGCGCAGGCAGAAGTCCAGCGACGGCCCATACACCTTGTCGATAAAGCGGACAACCTGTCGACTGAACGCCTGCTGGTATTCGTGCAGCCGGGTGGTCAGCCGGCTGGTGGGCCGGCTGGCGGTATGGGCCAGATGGGACGGAAGGATGACCAGGGACTCGACCCAGGAGATAAGAAAGACGGTGACGACCACCAGGGGGATGACGTTCCAGACCTTGCCGATGGTCCCCGGCACGAAGTACAGGGGGAGGAAAGCCACCACGTTGGTGAGAATGCTGAAGGCGATGGGACTGGAGACATCCCGGGCGCCCTGGATGGCCGCCTGGGCGAAACTCATGCCGTTCTGGCGGTATTCGTAGATGTTTTCGCCGGCGACGATGGCGTCGTCGACTACGATCCCCAAGGCCACGATAAAGGCGAAAAGCGAGATCATGTTGATCGACACGCCCATGGCGGGCAAGAAGAGCAGCCCCCCCAAAAAAGAGGTGGGGATGCCCATGGTCACCCAGAACGCCAGCTTGAACTCCAGGAACAGTCCCAGGACAACCAGCACCAGGCACAACCCCATGAAGGCGTTCTTCAGCAGCAGCTCAAGTCGCTGCCGGTAGATATCCGAGCGGTCGTTGTTGATGGTCCAGCTGACGCCGTCGGGCAGATCCGCTTCGATGGTCTGCATGGTGTCGCGCACCGCGTCGGAAACCCCGATAGGCGTCTGGTCGCCGATGCGGTAGATCTCCATCCCCATGCTGCGCATGCCGTTGTAGAAGGCTTGCCGGTCGGTATCCTCAAAGCCTTCCTGGACCGTGGCGATGTCCCCCAGGGTCAGCACACTGCCTTCGGGGGTGGTAATG
>QKGY01000201.1 GCA_003250235.1 Desulfuromonadaceae bacterium | reverse complement strand
GGTCATCGAGATGATGAATCTCTCTGAAGGGTTTGTTCCCAACGATGTGGAAATGAACGGCTCGGAAAACCAGCTTCTCATCATTACGGGACCGAACATGGCCGGAAAGTCGACCTTCATGCGCCAAGTGGCCCTGATTACCCTAATGGCCCAGATGGGATGCCTTGTGCCGGCACAATCGGCTCGCATCGGTGTGGCCGATCGCATTTTCACCCGTGTCGGCGCCAGCGATAACCTGGCTCGTGGCCAGTCTACCTTCATGGTGGAGATGACCGAAACGGCCAACATCCTGCACCATGCCTCGGCGCGCAGCCTCATTGTGCTCGATGAGATCGGTCGTGGGACCTCGACGTTCGACGGCGTCAGCATTGCCTGGGCCGTTGCCGAATATCTTCACGACAATGCCGACGTGGCGGCTCGAACCCTTTTTGCCACGCATTATCACGAGCTGACAGACCTGGCCCTGACTCGCGACCGGGTCAAAAACTACAATATCGCCGTGCGCGAGTGGAACGATCAGATCATCTTTTTGCGAAAGATCGTCAAGGGTGGCGCCAGCCATTCCTATGGCATCCAAGTCGCCCGGCTTGCCGGTTTGCCCTCTGCGGTAATCAACCGCGCGCGCGAAGTCCTAAAAAACCTTGAGTCCGGAGAATTTGAAAAGGAAGGGGTACCCCGACTTGCTCGCGGGCGTCAGGGGCAACGGCGTCCAAACAAAGATCAGCTGTCTCTTTTCGCTCCGGAAAAGGACGAGATTCGTCAGCGGCTCGAAGAGATCGAGATTTCTACGCTGACCCCGCTGGATGCACTCAATATTTTGGCTGAACTTAAAGAGAAGGTGTAGGAATGCGTTTTTTTCGCTATCTGAGTCTTGTCGTCGTTCTGGTGCTGGGGGTTTCTCTGGCAGCACATGCCGGGGATGTGGAAAAGGAATACCGCCAGGCCAAGACGCGCTACCAGAAATTGCTCAATTCCCCCAAAAAACAGCTCTATCGCGAAAACTGGGTTAAGGTCCGTGATCTGTTCCTGGCGGTAAAGACGGCCTATCCCGACCATCCCCACGCCGCCGACAGCCTTTATATGGCGGCAAAGACCACAGAAGGGCTTTATCGGATATCTCTGGTCGATTCGGATGCCCAAGATGCCGCCGCTTATTACGAAGCTTTGGCGGACCAGTTCCCTCAAAATACACTTGCTGACGACGCATTGTTTTTAGCAGGCAGCATCGATGAAGAGATTTTGGGCAACTACAGCGCCGCTTACGCGCGCTTTGCGCAGATTGTCGATCGTTATCCGGACGGTGACATGGTCACCAAAGCACGTCTTAAATTGAAAGAGCTGGCGTCCTTTGCCCCCAGTCGTGCGGACGCCGTTGCGGAGAA
The DNA here is from genome assembly GCA_003250235.1 of Desulfuromonadaceae bacterium. Lineage (GTDB taxonomy): Bacteria > Desulfobacterota > Desulfuromonadia > Desulfuromonadales > SZUA-540 > SZUA-540. The sequence continues at coordinate 3,461 of QKGY01000201.1, read as the reverse complement.
ATCGCCGGTTATGCCCCGTCAGGGGTCGGGAGCCGCGGAACTGACCGGCATCCGGTTCTGGTCCAACCCCGGTTACACCCGTATCGTCATCGACCTGAACAGCCCTGCCCAGTACATCTCCAATCTTCTCAAAACCAAGGGGAAGGACGGGGCGGGGCCGCGTCTCTATGTGGATCTCATCAACACCCGTATTGCTCCGGGGGTTTCGGAAGCCATTGATGTCAACGACGGTCTGCTTCAACAGATCCGTACCGGGAGGCCCGCAGAAAACACGGTGCGTGTCGTTCTCGATCTGCTCAGCCTTAAAGATTTCAAGATCTTCCCGCTGGAAGATCCGTCCCGGATTGTCATCGATGTGGAGGCGGACCGGGCTACCGAGATCACGGCTCAGAAGCCGGCTTTGTCAACGCTGCCTTCGGCAGGCAAGGATGGTATTGCCGGCATCCTGGAAAAGGCTCCGGAGGATACGCCGCTCAAGGTCCAGATTCCTCAGGTTGTCCCCGGCAATGCGCTGAGGCGCATTGTCATCGATGCCGGCCATGGCGGCAAGGATCCCGGTGCCATTGGGCCTTCCGGGGTTTTTGAGAAGGATGTCGTTTTGGATCTTGCCAAGGCTCTCAAAGCAAAGCTTGAGAAAGATCTCGGATGCGACGTCCTGCTGACACGCGATAACGACACCTATATTCCTCTTGAGGAGCGTACCGCCATTGCCAACAAGGTCGGAGCCGATCTCTTTATCTCCCTGCATGCCAATGCGAGCCCAAGCGGAAGGGCGTATGGCATCGAAACCTACTATCTCAATTTTTCCAAGAACGATAAGGCTGCGGCTCTGGCCGCTCGCGAAAACGGCACGTCCCTTAAGGAGGTTGGCGATCTTGAGCTCATCCTCTTCGATCTGATGGCCAACGCCAAGATTAACGAGTCGAGCCGTCTTGCGGCTGAGATCCAGAACTCTCTGGTCGACGGCCTGTCTCAGAGTTACAGTCGCATCAAGGATCTCGGGGTTCGCCAGGGTCCTTTCTATGTGCTTCTGGGTGCGACCATGCCCTCAGTTCTTGTCGAAACCGCCTTCATCAGCAACAAGACGGAGGAATCCCGTCTGACCAACTCAAAATATCGCGATAAAACCGTAACCGCCATATCGGCAGGGGTTCGTAATTATGCGAGCGCCCTGAAAATGATTGCCTCTAAATAAACGGGGTCACTCTGTGAAAGACGAAAAATTTTTTACACCGGAACTTCTGACCGATCCAAGTATCTCCTACGACAAAAGAAGAGCTCTTCTTCTTGCCGCGGCCAAGAGGTTTCTCGATCATTATCAGCAGGTTGTCCGAACTAAACACGACTCCGGCGCTTCTGGAAAGGTGGTGGTTGGCAGCCTGACATCCATGGTCGACACCCTGATCCGCAATTTCTATCGGAGCGTTTCCGCCGACATCCCGGAAGAAGGATTTGGCGCCTGCACCCTGATCGCGCTCGGGGGCTATGGTCGCGGAGAACTCAATCCGCGCTCCGATATCGACTTGATGTTCCTCTACACCGGTAAAGACAAGCAGTTTGCCGAGAAAATATCCGAGAGGATGCTGTACCTGATGTGGGATCTCGGGCTCGATGTCGGTTACAGCGTGCGTACGGAAACCGATTGCCTGCAAATGGCCGACAAGGATATCACCGCACGTACGGCCCTGCTCGATTCCCGATATATTGTCGGCGACGAGGATCTCTTCCGCGATTACGAGCAGAAAGTTCTCTCCAGCGTTGTGGGAAAAAACACCAACGCATTTATCCGGGAGAAACTGGAGGAAAATCAGCGCCGTCTCAAAAAATACGGTTCATCGGTCTTTCTGCTGGAACCCAATATCAAGGAGGGGGAGGGCGGCCTGAGGGACCTGCATGCGGCTCTTTGGATCGCCCGCGTCAAATTTAAAGCGCGCACACTGCGCGACCTGATCATCAAGGGGGTGCTGACGGAGCGTGAGGGGGAGGATTTTGAAGAAGCCCTCGATTACCTCTGGAAGGTTCGCAATCATCTGCATTACCTCTCGAGCCGTAAAAACGAACAGCTGCAGTTCGACAAGCAGGAGCAGCTGGCCCGTTTCTTCGGGTTTCAGGACAGTAAACAGGGCCTGGCTGTTGAGCAGTTCATGCAGGACTACTATTCCCATGCCACACGCATCGAACATATCGCCTCCAGCCTGATCGCCAAAGCCACTCAACTGGACGAGCCCTCCTTCAAGATTCTCGGGTATCTTACCCGTCGTTCCGTGGAAAACGGCTTTTATATCCTGCGCGGCGAATTGCGATGCAGTGATGCCGACCTTTTTGAAAAGGATCCGGCCGCCATGATGCAGGCGTTTCTGCTGTCTCAGCGTCATGGGGTTCGCATGAACATCGCCCTTAAGGGGATGATCCGGGAGAACCTCAAACGGATCAATGACCGCGTGCGCCGATCCCGCTCTATCAATGAGATGTTTTTCGAGATTCTGAGGGGACCAAAAGGGGTGGCCGAAACCCTGCGGATTATGCATCATCTTCAGTTTCTCAATCACTTCATCCCTGAATTCGGCCGCATCTACTGCAAGGTCCAGCACGACGCCTACCATATCTACACCGTCGACATTCACACCCTCTTTGCTGTGGAGGAGATCACCAAGGTGTGGCAGGGAGAGTACCAGGAGAAAAAACCGGTCCTGACCCAGGTGGCCAACGAGATCGAGAAAAAGGAGCTTCTGCTGCTGGCGGTACTCTTTCATGATATCGGCAAAGGGGAAGGGAAGGATCACAGCAACAAAGGTGCGGACATGATCCCGACCATTGCCCGGCGCATGGGGCTCAATCGTGAGGACAGCCAGCGCCTGGAGTTCCTGGTACGTAATCATCTCCAGATGGCGCATATTTCCCAACGGCGTGACATGCACGATGACAGGCTGATTATCGATTTCGCCAAAACCATGGGGATGAGCGAGAACCTCCGGATGCTTTACCTGTTGACCTTTGCCGATATCAAGGCGGTCGGTCCGGATGTGTGGTCGGAGTGGAAAGGTTTTCTGTTGCAGGAGCTGTACGAAAAAACCTACCTGGTGCTGGAGCGGGGAGATTTCCTGCAGGAAAGGCGTTCCGAGAAAGTACGAAACCGCAAGCGCAAGGTGGTCGGACTGCTCGAAGACGAGTTCGATCCCAAGCTCGTCCGGGATGCGCTCAAGGTGATGAGCACTCGTTATCTCCTGTCATACCGCTCATACGAGATCGCCGACCATCTTCGCCTATCGCTGAGCCGCAAGAACGACGCTTTGGCTATGAAGGTGGAACACGTCCCAGAGAAGGAATACTCGCAGCTGACCATCGCCACTCTCGATATCCCCGGACTTTTTTCCAAGATCACCGGCGTCATGGCGGCGAACAATCTCAACATCCTCGGGGCTCAGATCAACACCCGCAGCAACGGGGTCGTTCTGGACGTC
>QKGY01000110.1 GCA_003250235.1 Desulfuromonadaceae bacterium | reverse complement strand
GGCCCCGCTGCAGGGACCGGCGGACATCGCCACGGTTCCCAATCCGGTCAAGTCGGCCTGGTTCCTGCTGTGGATCCAGGAGCTGGTCAGCTATTCCAAATACATGATCTACCCGGTCATCGGCGGCGCGGTTCTCCTCTTCTGTCTTCCCTATCTCCCCGGCTCGCCCCCCCGCCGCAGCGCCCGCTGGTTCCGGAAAGACCAGTGGCTGGCCTCGTCTCTCTGTCTTGCCGCGTTTCTGGGGATCGTCGCACTGACCGTCATCGCCATGTTCTTCCGAGGTGAAAATTGGGCTTTCGTACTGCCGTTCTGAGCATCGCGGTTCTGCTGATGTCGGGGCTGACGGCCGAAGCGGCCCCGTCCATTCCCCGCTGCCTTGCCTGCCATCCGGCGCATTACCGGGATCGCGGCGGCTGCGTGGATTGTCACCGCGGCAATCCCGGAACCGAGCGGATCGCCATCGCCCACGACCGTCTCATCGCCGCCCGCTTTTCCTACTTCACCCTGGGAGATTCGCCGGTGGTCGCGCAGGGAAACACGCTCGCCGGTACCGCCGGCTGCCGGCGCTGCCACACCATCGGCGGCAAGGGAACCACCCTGGCCAGCGATCTGGACCGGCTGGCCGGCAACGCCCGCCCCGAAGACCTGGCGGCCAGCATCCAGCATCCCGTCGCGCAGATGCCCGATTTTCACTTTGGCGATGCCGATACCGCCGCCCTGGTGAACCTGCTCCTTTGCGAAAGCCGCGACCGTCTGAAAGCGCGCGCCGAAGAACCCCTGATCGTCCATTTTGAAAATAAGCAGGATACGGAAAACATCTTCGTCAAGGCCTGCGGAGGCTGCCACCGTGCCCTCAGCGCCCGCGAAGGAGGCCTCGGCGAAAAAGATTCGGGGCCCAATCTTTCGGCGCTGCTCACACCCTATTACCCCCTTGGCAAAGAACTCCCCGCCAAGGATCGCGCCTGGACACCGGAAGACCTCGAAAAGTGGCTCAAGAACCCCCGCAAGCAGCGGCCGCAAACCCGCATGCCCCCCGTTTCCATCAAGGAGCAGGACCTCACTCGCCTCAAAGAAATCCTTTCGGTTCCCCCTTCGTTGCTAAACCCTCCCGTCGGAAGTCAAAATAGTCCTTGACCGGCAAGCCCGGCTAACATATATTCGGATTTCAATATATCCAATAACAGCCATATGGATACCCGATGTCCCGCCGCCCAGAAACCAAATCCTCCACCCCGGAAGATACCCGCGCGCTCATTCTTGAGACGGCCCTGCGCCTGTTCTCCCGCAACGGTTTTTTCAACACATCGGTCCAGGATATCCGCAAGGAAGCCGACATCAGCATCGGATCCATCTATCATCATTTCAGCGGCAAGGAAGCCATCGCCAAGGCGATTTATCTGGACCTGCTGGGAAAGATTGACGTGACCATGCGCGACATCTTGAGCCGCCATTCCACGGCTCATGATCGGTGTCGGGAGGTTGTGGTCCACCTGTTTTCCATGACGGACGCCTTTCCGGAAGCCATGGAATATATCCTGCATGCCCGTCATCGTGAATTTATGACGGACGGCATTCCCATCTGCTCCTCCGGTCCCTTTGCCCGCATGAAACAAATGGTCGAGGAGGGGATGGAAAGCGGCGAAATTCTTCCGATGGATCCCCTGGTGGCCACCACAAGCCTGTTCGGCGGGCCGATCCGCTTGATTCACCTGCGGCTGGATGGAATCCTCAAGGAAGAAATCTCCTCTCTGCTCGAGCCGACATGGCTCTGTGCCTGGAAATCCGTCAGCAAATAAAGCGACATCTTTTTTTTGTCCCGTTTCCGGAACGAGCGTTCGTTCTGTACGGTGACGGGATTTTCGTTCTGAACGTTTCACCTCTACCAGGAAGTCACCATGAAATTTTCCCGAAGAACCTTTCTCGCTGGCATGGGCGCCGCGACAGCTGCGGCAGTACTCCCCAAAAGCCGGGCACAGGCGGCTGCCGATTCCAGCGACACCTATGCCACCCTGATCGATCTGAGCCGCTGCGACGGCTGTTCCGCCCTGAATACCCCTTTGTGCGTGGCCGCCTGCCGCACGAAGAATGCATCCCGGTTCCCCGAACCGGACCCGGCCATGCTCAAAGACTACTGGCCGAAGAATTTCCACGAGGACTGGAGCACCCGCAGAGAGATCACCTATGAGCTGACACCCTACAATTGGCTCTTCGTTGAAAACGTCTATCTCGACATCGACGGCAAGGAAGAGCAGGTCAACATTCCCCGGCGCTGCATGCATTGCGACAACCCGCCCTGTGTCAAGCTCTGCCCTTTCGGAACGGCCAAGAAAGACAAGAACGGTCCGGTCTATATCGATCCGGTGGCCTGTTTCGGTGGCGCCAAGTGCCGTGCCGTTTGCCCCTGGAACGTGCCGCAGCGCCAGGCGGGTGTCGGCGTTTATACCTATCTCGACCCTGTGCCGGTCGGAGGCGGCGTTATGTATAAATGCGACCTGTGCCGGGACCTGCTGGCCGAGGGGGGAATTCCGGCCTGCATGTCCGCGTGTCCGAAACAGGCGATGACCATCGGGAAGAAACCGGATATCCAGCGGCACGCCGAAGAGCTGGCAGCCTCCTACTCCGGCTACGTCTATGGAAAGACAGAACACGGAGGGACTGGCACCCTTTACGTCTCTAAAATCCCCTTTGAAAAAATCGACGCGGCGTTGATGGATGGCATCAACGATTCAAAAAAAGTCATGCGTTTTCATAAACCCGACAATGTGATGCAGAAGCACAGCGCTCTGGTAAAGACCGCCCTTTTCGCCCCGGTAGCTGGCGTCATCGGGGCCTTCGCAGCAACGGTATCGAAAAGGGAGGACAGTAATGACCAACAATAAGGTGACACGTCATACGCGCGCAGTACGGCTGACGCATTGGACCGTTGCCATCAGCGGATTTGTGCTGCTTTTCTCCGGCTTCGGGACCATGCCGCTTTACGCCCGCTTCAATATCAACAAAATACCCGGGCTGAGTTGGTCGGGTGACTTTCTCATTGAGCAGGGTCTGCATTACTGTGCGGCAATCATTTTTACGGCTGCCGTTTTCTTTCACCTGGTCTTTCACCTTCGCCGGCGCGAATTCGCCGCTCTGCCGAAAAAGGGCGACGTGAAAGAGAGTCTGGAGATCGTCAAGGCCATGGTGACCGGCTCCCCCGAGCCACCAAGCGGCAAGTTCCTGGCTGAGCAGAGACTGGCCTATGCCGCCATCGGCGCAACCTCTCTGGTGCTTATTGCCACCGGTCTGATCAACCTCGACCCGGCGTTCATTCAGACCGTCACCCTCACGCACACGGTGGCCACCATGCTTTTCCTCGTCCTGTTTCTTCTCCATGTCGGCGCCTTTCTCATCAAGGCCAACCGGCCCCTGCTCCCTTCGATGGTAACCGGCAGGGTGCGACGCAATTACGCCGAGCACCGGCATACCGAATGGGAGATCTGACAATCGGACAGGATGACGAACGCTGAAAACGCCAATGACCGCATGAAGAAAAGCCGGCAATGTATCTGTTGCCGGCTTTTTCCAGATGTACCCGTGAAGGGAACATGCACCGCTGTGGCCGCACTGGCCTGCGGACAGGACATCAGCCCTCATAGACACTCAAAAAGAACCGCACCGATGCCTATCGCATCCATTCTCCCCGCGCATCCCGAAAATCAATCGGCCGCAAAATCATAAAACGCCATTTCGATTTTCCTTCGACCCACCCCCTATATATTCTTAAATTTCTATGGCTTAAACGCGATTTCTCGAAAAATAGAAAATCGACGCCACGAATTAACGAATTATCAAATGTCGAAATATCTTACAGCCGTTACGCCATCCGAATCCCGCATACAAAATCTATCAACCATATAATATCAAGCAGTTATATATGCTTTCACGCCAATCATTAACATCAACTAATGAAGTATTAATAAAATCACCCCATTTTACTGGACAATTCGGTTCTTCCATAAGGGCAACAACCTGTCGAAACACTTTACATCGGATCAATTGTAAAAAAAGCCACATAACTTATGCAGTAATTTTAGTTAATTACAAAAAGGCATTTCTCTTGCTTAAAATAATTTCTATCAAAATTGCGGGATTAACTAAAATCCACCAAAATGGTGATAAACTAAAAACACTCTTATTGAAATTTTTTTAAAATCCCTTTTTATCGATATCGATAATGAGAATGTCCCACACGGAAAGGAGCTTTTAATGGATGCCATCCCCCCCCTTCTTCGATTCGGAGTCTTCCTTTTCGTGCTCCTTCCTCTCGGCGTTCACGCCGAAGAAGGTACAAAGATGGACTCTTTAATCAAAAAGGAGAATTACAGCATCGGCTACCAGATGGGGATCGGCATGAAATACGACCAGGTTCAGGTGGATTTTCAGGCCCTTCAGCAAGGCATGCAGGACGCGCTCAATGGTGAAGAGCCCGCCCTGGATCGGGATGAAATGAAAACCCTGATTCTGGATTTGAAGAAGCACAGCCGCGATGCTCAGCTGAAAAAACTTCAAACGGTACTCGTGGAAAACGCCGAGGAAGCAAAAGAATTCCTCGATCAAAACGCCCACCGAAAAGGCGTCACGACGACGGAAAGCGGCCTGCAATACCTTGTGAGAAAAGAAGGCAAAGGTCCCCATCCCGGACTGGAGGACTTTGTCAAAGTCAACTACCGGGCCATGTTTACGGACGGCAAGGAATTCGACAGTTCCTATTCCAAGGGAGCCCCGCAGGTCGTACAGACCGACGGGGTGATTAAAGGCTGGACCGAAGCCCTGCAGATGATGAAGGTGGGTTCGGAATGGACGCTCTACGTTCCGCCGGAACTGGCCTATGGCCGGGGAGGACTGGAACCGAACATCCCTCCCAACAAGGTGTTGGTTTTTGAGATCGAACTCCTCTCCATCGAGAGGAACCCCGATCCGATGTAAATCGCAGGAGACGATCTATTGAATTTTACGCATATGGATAGAAATGGAGAATAAAGCTTCCACCGACACGGCTTTCACAAAAAAGTACGCAGACCGAAAAAGAGGAAAGGGGGTAAAAAATGAACAAGAAGAGGGGATTATTCACATGGGGATTGGTCGTTCTTTTGCTCGGGGTGGGCATGGTCAGCGCACAAGCTGCCCAGGTGCTGCTCCCCGGCACTCTGATTCCGAAGTTTGTCGATCCTTTGCCGGTTGCAGGGGACATTTCCGTGGTGGATGCTACGGCATCTGCCACCGGCACGCCGGCGTACACTCTCCACCTGAGGGAGTTTCAATCCCAGATTTTACCGAGCACAGGGGTTCCGCTTGCGGTCCCGCCCATCCCGGCCAACACCCCTTCGTGGGTGTGGGGGTATCTGACCGATGCGGATGTGGCAGCCGGCGGCGTCCGTCCCAGCTTCCTGGGACCGGTCGTGGTTGCGCAAAGAGGGTACCCGGCGACTCCGACGTATCTCAATGAATTACCGGTCTATCCGGCCGGCAACGTTCAGGCGATCCTGCCGATCGACATGACACTCGATTGGGCCAACCCGCGAGGCATCGACTGCCTGCCCGACGCCCTCGGCAATTACACCAACCCGATCTGCGGCTTGCTGCCCTACACCGGGGAGCTCCCCGATTCGGTTCACATCCACGGCGGCGAAGTGGCGCCGGCCTTCGATGGGGGTCCGGATGCCTGGTTCACCCAAGGCAACACCATCACGGGGGTAGGGTTCCTGAGCAACGTCTACCAGTATCCAAACGGTCAGCAGGAATCGACAATCTGGTTTCACCCGCATGGATTCGGAATCACGCGGCTGAACGTATTTGCCGGCATGGCCGGCGTCTACGAAATCGTCGACCCGAATCCTGCCAACGCACCTCAGGCGGTTATGCCGGCGTTCCCCCAGCATGACATTCCGCTCATCCTCCAAGACCGCAGCTTTGATACGACGGGCCAGATTTTCTACAATCTCGCCTCGAATCCCCAACCCAATCCGACCGTCCATCCGTTCTGGATTCCGGAATTCATCGGCGATGCCATCGTCGTCAACGGCAAGACCTGGCCGTATCTCAATGTAGAACCCCGGCAGTACCGCTTCAGACTGCTCAACGGCTCCAACGCCAGGTTCTATGACCTGACCATGCTGAACACGCTTCCGACCGGCGTTCTGCCGGTACAGGCCAACGTCGTCAACCGCACCATCCCTCAACCGGCGCTGCCCTTTATCGCCATCGCCACCGACGACGGCTATCTGCTCAATGCCGTCTCGACACCCAACATCGTCATCGCTCCCGGCGAGCGCTATGAGGTCATCATCGACTTCTCGGCTTTGCCCGTGGGGACAAATATCGTCATGAAGAACTCGGCACGCACCCCCTATCCCGGAGGAGCCAAGCCGACGACCAACGGCACCGATACCGTCATGCAGTTCCGCGTGGTGGCCAACGCCTCCGGACTGCCCAACACCACCATCGCCAACGGCACGCCCATCCGGGCCCTGACGCAACCGATTGAGCCCATCCTCAGCGGGTTCACGCCTCCGGCTCTGCCGCCGGCTGCTCCGGCAGGCAATATTGTGCGCCAGCTGACCCTGAACGAAGTGATCGGCGCAGGCGGTCCTCTGGAGCTGGTGGTGAACAACTCCAAGTACAACCTCAAATCGCCGCCCGACCCAGCTGTCGGCTGCAGCACGCCGCTCTGTCGCGAAACGGAGCTTCCGGCCGTTGGCGACACCGAAGTCTGGGAGATCATCAACATCACCGCCGACGCACACCCGATGCACACGCACTTGGTGAGCTTCCAGCTCCTGGATCGCACCCCGTTCCAGGCGGCCACCTGGATCAATCAGTATGACGCTCTGATGCTGGCCAACGGGGTGCTGCCGGGCGGAGGCCCTCCGAGTCAGTATAATGTGCGAAACGCGGACGGCGCCATAGGCGGCAATCCTCCGATCAATGCCTTCCTGCAGATGAGTAAACGCCGGTTGCCGGCGCCGTACGAACTCGGATGGAAGGACACGGTCATCACCTATCCGGGCGAAGTGACCCGGGTCGTCGTCAGATGGGCGCCCCAGGATGCCCCTGTCACGGGAGCCGGCGCCCCGACTGCCGGCGTCAATCTCTATCCGTTCGACCCGACCGCTCTGATCAACGGGGTCGGCTATGTATGGCACTGTCACATCCTCGATCACGAGGACAATGAAATGATGCGCACCTACACCGTTATGCCAACAAGGCAGCCGGTCCTGTAGCGCAATCTATTTTTCGAGGGGCGAAGAAGGGGTCTGCGGACCCCTTCTTTGCTGCGTTTTTCTGAACCAATGAGGACAGCAATGAAGAAGATCGGCTTTGCCAGCATCGTTATCCTCGCGGCAGCCCTCTCTTTCTGGGCCGGCGGAAAGTTTGCCCACAAGGCACCCGGCACCCCGCAGACACAGGGTCAGCGGCAGATCCTCTACTATGTGGATCCCATGACGCCCGGATTCCGCTCGGACAAACCGGGCATAGCGCCCTGTGGGATGCCGCTTGAACCCGTCTACGCCGATGACGGGGAAGGCCAGGACGCCTCCGCACAGACGCCCTTGCCGGAAGGGGCGGTCAGGCTCGGCGAAAACCGCCGCCAGCTGATCGGCGTCAAACTGGCCCGGGTGGAGCCCCAGCCGCTGACCTATACCTTGCGTCTTTACGGTCAGGTTGTCCCCGAGGAAACGCGAATTTTTCGCCTCAACGCCTCGACCGACAGCTGGGCCAAAGAGGTATCCGATGCGACGACGGGGAGCTTTGTTTCCAAGGGCCAGATTCTTGCCGAGGTACTCGCCCCTGCTTATTACAATGCCCAGGTCACATATCTGATTTCCCTCGACAATATCGACCGCATCAAGCAGCAGCTGGGGGGGGAACTGCGCCACCAGCAATCGGATCTGGCCGACAATCAAATTCGCGTCGCCGTTCAGGCGCTGCAAAATCTCGGAATTGGCGATGAGCAGGTCGAGGAACTGGCCCGTACGCGAAAAGCGAGGCCCTACCTGCAGGTCAGATCCCCGTCCGAGGGGTTTATCCTGAATCGGAACGTTACCCGCAACCAGTGGTTCAAGGCGGCGGAGGAATTTTACACGATTGCCGATATCCGCAAGGTATGGGTCTATACGGATGTTTATGAAGACGAAGCCCGTTATCT